>DATBGR010000325.1:0-13734 GCA_036557905.1 Nitrososphaeraceae archaeon
TTCATTGACATTACCTTGTAGTTTGTGACTTCGATTAACACTTCATCTGGAGTAGCAAAGGACATAGTGAATAAGTACATTAGGAAAAACATGACCATCGGATTAGGGAGTGGAAGTGCGGTAACCCAGATTGTTAAAGAAATAGGAATGATTTCAATAAAAGATTCTTTGTCGTTCATACCTACCTCATTGCAAATCGGGATTGTTGCAGAAGAACTTAATTTGAGGATTAGCGATGACACTAAAATCAACGAAATCAATATTGTGTTTGATGGCGCTGACCAGATAGATTCCAATCTTTACATGATTAAAGGCGGTGGCGGGGCGTTACTAAAGGAAAAGATTGTTACATCAGCCTCTCCAAAGCTGGTAATCTCAGCAGATTCTTCTAAATATGTCAAAGCCTTCACACGCCCTATTCCCATAGAAGTCCATAAGTTTGCTAGAACTATAGTCCGTGACAAGCTGAAACAAATTGGCGGTCGACCTAGCCTAAGAATTATGGAGAAGGGATACCCATTCATTACAGAAAGTTCCAATCTGATATATGACACAATTTTCGAGCCTTATGAAAACCAAAGCAAGAAGGAGAATGAAATCAAGAGTATCCCTGGTGTCATAGAAGTAGGACTATTCACTCGTCGAGCCGACGCGTATTATAAGTCAAATACTGATGGCTCTTTTGAAATTATTTATGACCGTCAATAGGTCTGCGTATAAACTTTCCGTGGCCCAGGGTTGCCTTGTCTACGTCACCATTTTCCATTACTATTATACCTCTGACCATAGTCAAAACAGGCCAACCCTTCAATTCCCAACCATCATATATGCTATAGTCAGAATAAGACATGAGTAGTTCGGAGGACACTTTTTTCCTGAGAGATAGGTCAACGATCACAAGATCAGCGTCAGACCCTGGTCGGATAGTACCTTTTCTTGGATAGAGCCCAAAGATCCTTGAAGTGTTATAACTCGTTACTTCAGCTACTCTCTTCAAGTTGATTCTATGTTGGTTTACACCATAACTGAGGAGGACCGGAATCATAGTAGCGAGCCCTGGAAATCCCGCCAGTGCAGACCAAATATCTCCGTTTCCAACTTTTGTGGCTAATTTATTAGCAACATGATCTGTGCCAATAGTATCAATCTGACCCTCAAATAATGCAGACCACAAATGATTTAAATCGCTTTTTGATCTGATCGGAGGAACGACCTTTCCAACCACATTGGCAAAGTCAGTACTATGGGTGAGGTAATGCGGACACGTTTCAATGTACAGACTGCCATTTGTACGCCGCATCTGCCGCTGCTGTAAGATCGTGTCTAATGCCCTTGCTGAACCTATATGCACAAAGTATAAGTCTGAATAAAACTGTCTTGCAAATGATGCAGCTTTAGTTACGCTAATTGATTCTGATATAGGAGGTCTGGAGCTGGACCAAATTTCTAGGTCTGTAAACTTATCTTGATTTTCCTCCTTTGCCCTGTTCATGTATTTGGCACAAATCAGTGGATCTTCTGCATGAATCATTGTCAAGCAATCAAGTGTCTTTGCTGACTTTATTGTAGATGACAGCAATTCGTCATCCGTATTCACCTCTACATTACAGAGATCAAATGATTCAGGATCAAGATCCATAAGGATATGATTTAGCTCTCCAGCTAGATTCATGTAAATCTTGAAGGAATTGATACCAATTTTCGCCGCAAGATAGGGCATTTCTTGGACCTGGGAAGGATGTAGAATAGAGGCATGAATTGAATAATCAACATGATGATTATTTTTGCTTGCTTCAAGCTGTTTTTCGACGTCTCTGTAACTTCCAGACATCCTTAACATTCGCATCATAGTGGTCACTCCTCCTACCGCAGCTGAAGCTGACTCTGTTTTTGCGGCTTCCTCTATAGGCCGGTAAACACCGTAATGAACATGTGGGTCTATGACACCAGGTAGTACGTACTTATCGTCAGCGCTAATTGTTCGAGAGGCCTGGATGTTTTCAGTCGAACGCTTAAGCGATTTTATTCTCCCACCTTCTATTAAAATATTTGTCTGAATGATCCCGATTTCAGGTATAACCACCCCTTTGGCATTAGTAATTAGAATGTCACAAGTATTTTCCATAGCCTAGGTGCCAGTCGTTATGATCAGCTTGGTATTTAATAAATCGCGTAGTCACAAATTTATCATTCAATAAATATTCGGGTAGCATATTCAAAAAGCCTTCGATGAACCGAATTCGTAGTTGAATGCTATACTAACTAATTTCGGCAGCAAATTTAGCAATTTTATATTGCATCAACTATTTCATATTCGTACTTCCACAAGATACCCTTATGCAATTCATAGATAAGAGCATCTTAACACGAAATCCAGATATAAGTGAATATTAATAGCAATACCCATGGCTAAAGATACATCTTCCACCGCATCAAGCATGATCCCGTTTCCAACATTAACGATTATGTATATTCCAAACAAAGCCGATAGTCTAATCGGCGAAATTGGCGAAAAGTATTGCAATATGACAACCGAAGAATGTAAGGGATACTTTCATGGCGGAATTCAGAGGGAATATAAGAAAGTAACGATATGGAGCCAAGGAATAGATAGTTTATGGTTTAATGCTATTATTGCCAAGATAAAAGAGCTAGCCGACGTAGACTTCGTACCTATCGTGTCTGGAGGTATAATGTATTCAGTTTAATTATTTTTTGCTATTTTTTGCTGCTTAGCTTTTTTTGCCAAGTCAAAGTATGAGGATAAATAAAATTAATTGATCAAATAGCTAAGACTTTACACTGAGATTTTTGTTCGATGTCATCGATTTTTGACGAAGACACGAAATGGCTTTGAATGCTTCAACATATTTTCTTATTGATTATAACGAATTCTCAATATCAATAGCCCGGCCCAGATTCGAACTGGGGTCAAAGGCTCCAAAGGCCTCTATGCTTGGCCACTACAATCGGCGGTGTCTATAATCACCACTACCGGGCTTCCGGGCGTAATTTGTTATAATCTGCTACTTTATAATGTTACGCACAGCTGCTCACGAAAGATAGCAACTTCTCTAAGGGATCTTCCATATTTCCTAGTATTCGCGTTGCAATTTTTTTCTGCCTTATAGCATATACTTCGCTTCCAAGTATTGTTCTTACCAATGACAATAATTCGCGGCCATTAGAGGATCGCCTCGCTAGCCCAGACTGGACGAGATATTTCTCTACATAGAAACGAAATGGAGAAATAGAAATAGTGGGCTTTCCGAGAAGGGCAGCTTCGGTGGTCATTGTCCCACCTGCCCCAATAAATATATCAATTGAGGATATCAAAGATACACCGTCCACGACATTTTTAAGTACCTTTGCTTTGCCCCGGTATCTCTGTTCAACCTGACGAAACTGGTCCTGATATCTGCAGAGAATAATTATGTTCGCCGACTGAAAGAAATTGTTTATGAGATCATCAATCATCAACAGGCTGCTACTCAAGTTTCTATCAGCTATGTAAGATGCCTTCAGCTCTTCCAACCTTATTAGGATATTTTTTCTACCTTTCTCCAAAATGGAGCTAGAAATATGCTTCGAGTATCTTGGAGATTGGTCTCTCTTGAGCCATGCTACAGGATCTAGTCCTTTATATCGAGTTATCAGATTATGGGAAATCCCGGAGCATTTCCATGCTGAAAACGGTATCACCCAAGGACAGAAAAGCCGAGCTAACAATGGGATCGTAAGTTTTGTTACTGCAGTTGCGTGTGGCGAATCGTTAAAACCTACATGTTTGATACCGAGACCGAAAGACACTCTACTACATTCTGGAGACGAAAATGAGACAGCTACTGATGGTTCGAATTTTTTTACCTCATAAGCCAGCTTAAATGTCCTGCTGGTACTCGCGCGAAGCTTTTCGTATCTTTCTGCTCCACCGTGCTTTCCTATTATTTCAAGTTTTAGATTCTTTATCCGAGCTAATTCAACTGCTTCTCTATATTGCCTAGATGTACATAGAATTTCATGCCCCTGCTCTTTTAAGCAGTCTATAGCTGGCTTAAAAAACATTACCTGCTTGGGCGTCAGAATATCAAACCAAATTCTCAATGGCAGGACTAATACGAGCTGTAATCGAATAAAGCCTTTACCTAATTTCTTTTATATATATAGGAATGCATGAATAGATGAATGCGTGTGGAAGTGGTGGGAAGAATTAGTTGAATTTTCAGCAATCATCTTCGCTGTCCGTCACAGTATACGGTCTGAGCACTGAGGGGTACAGGATCGCATCCTCCATCGCAATTAAAGGGTTAAAGGTCTCATTGATTGATGAATCAGCTAGGGTCGCGATAGCGCTGAAACCAGATATTGCACGTAACTATCCAAATGTGAACTCTCTAATAGATGATGAATCCTTATTGGGCCTTGAGCCAGTAGACATTGCAATTAGTACTGCAACTCATATCTTTTTTACACCTAAAATTCGTAAAGTAGGCCAAGACGTAAAAGGTGATGTGATGTCCAAGTTTAGAGATGCCATAAAATCGTTAAGAAAGGGGTCATCATTTGTCTATACTCTTCCTACAGGTATGGGCGGAAATGATGAAAATATAGCCCTGATAGAGCATCTCACCGGAATGAGCGTAGGAAGCGATATTAATTATTACTACATGCCAATTTTTAGCAATGGCATTTCTTCGCATGATCTTTTGGTTGGTTCAGTACAATCGAGGCAAGATGCTCAATTGGAGCGATTACTGCTTGATTCAGATACAAACACGAGAGTGAATTTTGTTGATATTATTTCTGCCGAATTTGCACATTCGATTAGAACACTCGGACATTATGCTGGGCTCGCAAGTATATTGGAAGTATGTAAACTAGTAAATGACGAACGAATAAGCAACGAGTTAATGTCCAATCCACTTAGAGATGTTTACATAGACGAAGTAGCAGACGGTTTGTACGATCTACGTGCAATAGCAGCATCATTGGGTGGCGCGGGTCCATTAATGTATCTAGTCAACGGTACCATAAAGGGTACTGAAGGTTATGTAAAGCATCTCATAGATGAAATTAGAGATATACTTAAAAAACGCGACCTTAAAGCAAGCAGGACAAAAGTCGTGATAAAGTGGAGACTAGATTTGAATGAAATGAGGGGGGACAAATTAGATTTGCTGCTGTCACTAGAATCCAAATTGAAGGATTACATCGGAGATGTGGAATTACACAATGGGCCTTCGGTAGATCTGTACCCTAACGACAAGACGATCATAATCATATCATGTACTAAGGAAGACTACGCAAAAATAGAAGCAGAAGGCATTGTCAATAGCGAATGCATAATAATGAAGGCAAACCCTGTATGCGAGATAGTCGATTAGCATTCAGATTCGATTTTTCAATCGATGCTAGGGTAGTAGAATAGCCATCTTCAGACGTACGATTTGAATATGATATGTTCCTATCACTATATAGATAGTATTGGCAATCATTTCAAATATTGCACTAACTCAATGCGTCGAAGGATTACCTGCTGCTATACATTGAATTCTTTATGTTTCCTAGGCCATTCAAAAAATCAAGTCATGTTAACATCTCCGCCTGTGAAATATTCCATCTCTCTCTTTTGGCTTCATATTCTTTCCTTGAGTATGCAACTCTTGCAGGATGTCCTATCACCACCATATCAGCTGGAACATCTTTGGTCACGACAGCGGCCATAGCAATTACGCTGTTTTTACCTACTCTGACCCCGGGTTTTATGACAGCTCGACTACCAATTATTGCACCATCTTCAACAGTTACTCCGCTCATATATGGGCTCATTGGATAAGGGTCATTAGTGAACGTAGCTCCGGGCCCTATGAATACATTTTTGCCGATTGATGTCAAAGGAGGAATATATACAGAACCTTCTATTCTGGTGTTTTCACCAATCTTAACCGAATAGTCAATATGAGTTAGAGATCCTATCATGACATTGTCGCTTATTTGGGCATCTCTACCAACGTAGGCAAAATGCCAAATCTTAACGTTTTTACCGATCTTTGCACTTTTTGATATGTAATTTAATATCTTATCATCATCGGACCCCTGAATTCTGCTGTTGGGTGTTTCATCTTTCATTTCCTAGTCATCCCCAGTTCGGCACAATATAATTCTTCATATCCTTAAATCATCCACCAATTTTCATTTAATACTTACCCATCTTTGAGTTAAGTTCAGAGATGCCACGGCATTGCATTGTGTAGGATGTTAGAAGGAATATCGTATCGCCATCTTTGTAAAAATTCTAAGTCCTTCTCTTTGTCACGCAATTCATCTGGCAACATGACTGGGATTTGCTCAATTATAGGATAAAATCGTGTGCATTTGACACAATACAATAACCCCATAGTAATTATTTCATCCTTCGTATATTCGTCTATACTAGTGATGAATTCGAGTAGATCCATTGGATAGTGTTTGTCGATAGGACAAGCTAGGATATTCAGCATTGATTTTTTCAATCTGTCTATCTCAAATCCAAATATATCGGAGATCCTGTGTTGCTAGATAGAAGAGCTGCCTCAGCTACACGCGTAACATTCACTGCGTCTGTGGCTGAAGCCAACGGTGCACTTTTTTCTCCGCTGATTGCAGATAAGAAACTCCTTAGCTCAAGGGTGAGTGGTTCCTGAAAATGATGCCTCCTAGGTATAATAGTAGCATCTCCATGATCGATTTTGATCTCTTGCGTAATAAAATCTCCGGTGATTATACCTTCTGTACAAACTGCACTAAACATTCTTACTTTTTTTGGTGTAATCCAATTTGAAGCAATAATCGCAACTTTCTGATTAGCAAATCCCAACATTATAGTGGCAAAGTCTTCATAAGAATGGAACTTTTTTCCGGCTCTAGCAAAAACCATAGTCGGAGTGGAGTTAAATAGAAACATCGCCGTATCTATGTCATGAACTGAAGTGTCATAGATTATACCAACGTCCCGAATATGCAAGGGCATTCTATTTTCCCTATGAAATTCCATCATTATAAGATCACCGTACTGTTTTTTATCTATAATTTCCCTAAAATCTTGTACTGCTGGATTAAAGCGTTCAACATAACCTGATGTAAGGATAACACCTCTCTTACTGGCTGCAGATACCATCTCTTCGCACTCTATTGTTGAAAATGATAAGGGTTTTTCGACAAAAATATTGATACCACTATCAATTACCTTTTTTGCAACAATAGAGTGTGTTTTCGTAGGCGTACACACTATGCATGCATCCAAGGAACGTTCCTTCTGAAGTAACTCATCGACCGAGTGATAAGCATTGGTATTATAAAGATCGGCCATTTTTTTTGTTCTCTCTGGATCTGAGTCACAAATGGCAGAGAGAACACCAATATCATGCAGCACCCTTGCGTGGTTTTTACCCCAACCTCCGACTCCTATAACAGCTATCTGTAGGTCTCTATTACTCTTCTTTACCATACTGGTGTTAGCCATCTTGAGTATTCCTCAATTTGTCCAGTAACTATTTTCGAATAAGTCTCTCTAATTCGCTTTGTTATCGGCCCCTCTCTGCCGCCACATATCGAATGACGATCGACACTCACAATGGCAGTAATTTCTGCTGCAGTACCAGTTAAGAAGAGTTCATCTGCAAAGTATAATTCCGTTCTTGGTATTGGTCGTTCTACAACTTCATATCCAAGCTTTTTTGCTATAGTAATGGCGGTATCACGAGTGATACCTTCTAGTGCAGATGTCCCGATATAAGGCGTGTAAACAACATTATTTCGTATTAGAAAGATGTTTTCCCCAGCCGCCTCACTTACATTTCCTTCTCTATCGAGAAGTATCGATTCATCATAGCCATTATTCTTGCTCTCTTGAGTTGCTAAAACCGAATTAAGATAATTGCCCGCCGCCTTTGACATGGGAGGCGTCGATGTATCGTGAATTCTTCTCCAAGACGAAATACAGGTGTTAATCCCTTCAGAATTGAAGTATTTGGCAAATGGAAATACTATTATTGTTACGTGCGTAGGCGAATTTTTAGTAATGTTAAGGTCAATCCCATGTAGACCAACGAATGTCAATGGTCTAATATAACATGATTCCCTAACGTTACTCTTTCTAAGGAGATCCAATGTTGCGTCACAAAGCTCATCGATACTGTATTTTATTAATAAGGAATAAACGCTTGCAGATCTATGCAATCGCTCCATGTGTTCTCTGAGCCTAAAGATATAAAGATTATTCTGAGTCGAATAACCTCGAATTCCCTCAAATACTGCTGTACCATAATGCAAGGCATGGGTAGTAACCGGGATCTTGGCTTCTTCCCATTTGAGACATTCTCCATCAAACCAGATAAGATCTGCTCCTTTAATTTTCATTTAGAGCAAATTCGATTTGTGCGCTATAAATATCTTCTAACTAAGAGTATAATCCATCTCTTGGAAATTTCACACCCATTATCTTGATAGTTTGATCATAAGAATTTGCAAACTGCTCAACTATCATCCAATTGTCCTTGATTATGTTGGCGACTTCAGATGGAACCATGCCTTCCCAATTGCGCCCCACATTGAATCCACTTGACTTGTTAGTTGCGGCTTCGAGGTAAAGAGACTCCTTAACAGTCGATGCTGAGATGTCAAGTCGCTTGGCTCGTGTGGGATGCATTAAATAGGCTCTCAACATAAGTCGCTCAATTGCATCGCCAGTATAGGAATAGAAGTGTTTTTCTTTGACATTTTCGAGGATCTTCTTTCTAAGTGCCCAGGAATATGGGGAAATTAATGGGGGAAAGTATTTTAGGAATGGCGACTCGAACGAATAGTTGGGCAATACAACTACATTCGTATTACGAAAAATCGATTCTATCATGGCCTTCCTAATATGATATGGAAAGGGAAAACTTCGTGTAGTAATTTCCATTCCCTTTTTTAAGAAAATCACGGGAAGGACGTATACGTTATGATTCTTGCTAAGTGATAAAATGATATTTTCGTGGGCAGTGGTTAATGGGTTCAAGTGTGCAAGTAGAATAATTGCAGACTCTGTCATCGGATCTTGCAAAAATTAGGGTAATAGAAACAAAAAGTGCCGAAGTGGCGATTATGAGCTTCTCCTTATTTCAATTTCTATGGTAGAGACGTTTCTAGTTCTGCCGTCTTCTGACTGAACCGTCTCGGAGCCAATTCTTACTTCACCTACTTTGTAACCTGCATTCTCCATTCTCTTCAATATAATTTGGGAAACGTCCACTGCCCGTCCTATACTTAGGCCACGCGCTTTGATCGTTACAATTGGTTGATTAGCCAATTGAATCAAAGTAGACGTAACGTATGCCATCAAAGGTTTTTTACCAATGTATATCGCATCACGTGGGGCGTCTCGAAAGAACTGCTGATTTTGTTGTGATTGTGGTTGTTGTGATTGTGGTTGTTGTGATTGTGGTTGTTGTGATTGTGGTTGTTGTGATTGTGGTTCCGACATATGGATCGTAAACACTTTAGGATATTTAAATCTAGAAGATCTGATTCTAGTATTAGCACTTCTAGTATTAGCGTCAGACCCAATACCCTATCCTAGATATATTTTGCATATATGCAAGATTTCGTTTGTTAAATAGAACGATCAAATAATGACAATCTTTAACGCATAGAAAGTAGAACATCAACATGTAGGACGGTTGAAATTCGTCAAAGGCATCGAGTGGGACCGGCCGGATTTGAACCAGCGATCTCCAGCGCCCGAGGCTGGCATCATACCAAGCTAGACAACGGCCCCATTGTCCAAAATTATTCTGATCTGTATTATAAACTGAGAACCTCAGTGATTTTGATTTTTCTTTGTTAAACTTCGATCCCAAGATATACTCTCCCTTATATGACTTGCAGGTATTACCAAGAAAATACAGCGGTTAATGTCGTTAGCAAATTAAGATCTCATGCAGATTTCAAACACTTTCGAACCACCTAATATTACCCCCTTTGCGACTACCTTAAGAAGGACTTCAAATTACGAGAAGACCATAGTGTGCTAAAGCTAAATACCTTTCCTCTCACAGTGCTGCATTATGAGTGGAGCATCGGATCCATTCTGGTTCATTGTTTCTTATGACGAAAAGATGATTTAGAATTCAACCGTTTACTAGATAAGGATAAACATAGCATATTAGTATAACCTGAAACCCTATCACGCATATTACCTGTTGAACATGAAAACGATACTTGAAAGCTACAACCAAGGAGATGCCGCCAGATAGACAGTCTGCATGTCCCCAGTCGGATTAATTTTCCGTACTAAACATCAAATTATGAAAGTGTTTAGTAATGAATTCGATAGGTGGCGTCATTTAAATGCAAAATGGGCCTGTGAGCTTTCGAATACAATCGTACAAGACTTCTAAATCTTTGAATCTTGCAAGTATATGAAATGTCCCATTCAAATCCTATTCCAACTTTTAGCGATCTTGAACTCTCAATCCATGATTTATATCTTAAGCTGGACAACATATTCAATTCAAACGTTTCTTTTGATAGAAGCGAGGCTGCTGTCGATACCATGCCATATTATTTCGAATCCGAGCTTTGAAATAACGTCCAAATGGCAGGATTCAGGGATACCATTCAATCTCAATATATTATTTGCTTCGCTCAAGCTATCTGTACTTTCTATAAGGCTTTTCATATTTTTCAACTTAATTTCCGAAATCAGATATTTATCGACTAAAGCGTAATTATTGAAACTATAACCATTGTGAGCTTGCGATTGTATTACTTTCAAAAGAATGTCCAAAGGAATATTCCATGTGTTAGCTATATTGATGATCGAAATAACTTCATCATGATTATGATCCATAGAGTCAAAAAGTCTACTTAGGATATCTTTGAATTGGTTCTCTCCCAGTTTTTTAGTGTTTTCTTCATCTATTGCTTTAAGATATTCTAATATAGGCTTAAGTGGTATGATTTGATTATTATATAATATCACTCGCTTATCCGATACAGTTGAAATCAAGGAATTCCATGCGTCTTTTTCAATTGAACTAGATGTGGCTGACGCGTAGACGCCTTCATCGATAGCAATTAGGAAATCAATTTTATTCCTCTGGTTAGTGCTTGCCGCATTTGTGATAGACTTGAGCTTCTGTACCTTTCTCAATAAATATTCCTTAGTCCAAAATCCTACTATTTCCAAATATACTCGTCGACCATATTTCTCAAAAAGAAAATCAGGTATCAGAGCTTTACCATTTGGTAGTATTAGAGGATTAGGCTCCCTAGTCAGCTTCCAGTCGTGAATAGACTGTAGAAATCTAGCGGCGAAACTCCTCTCTAAATTACTGTCGAAATAGTTGTGGCCTGAGGCATGATCGTATGTAGACTCGCCATAGGACGTCGATGGTTCAGCTAATTTGCATGAGGATGAATCCGATATTTCAAATTCATAGATTTTCTTGTTTGAAGACAAAGTTTTCCTCACGATCCACGCTTTTAATGACCAGCTAGGCACAGAAATTATAAGTGGAATTAATTTGGCAATTGCTGCTCCGTATCTATCAGTAAGCTTGAAAATACTAAGTGGTCCGTCAATTGAGCAAATAATGGAATCCTTAAACTCAGATTTAGCGGAATCATTGCTACATAGCATTGGTCGGAAGACGTCTTCATTGTCACCTTTCATGGTAGGTTGGCTTCTGTACTCTAGGTTATACATTAGTCCGAGCCTCTTTACAGCTCTTAGAGCATACTTCCAGTTTGTGCCACCAGTCAATGAAAACTCGATCTTTATGCAATTAAACATGAGGGTTTGAATAAGTGACAGATTATACCATGCAATCAAATTTTCGGCAGTAATCGGGTCGAATCGTTCAAGTAACAGGTTTTCTTCCAGATCGCTCCACATTAAAATTGAAATAACGTCAGGCGATATTCCAGTTTTGGCTGCTACCATATTGAAGAGCTCGTTTCTCTCCGTATTAGTAAGTGAATACCCTCTTTCGGAAGATAGTTCGTATAACATCTTTCGAATCTCTGAGGCGTCAAAATTTTTATTGTTAAATACTTGGGCATGACTTGCCGCTGGTTTATTGACTTTGTCTAAATTCTTCGCATGAATATTTTCGCTCAAGATATTTATATTACCATAGGTACATCTTCGCTCTAACAAGGCATAAAAACCTCTAACCAGCTTATAATCATCATAAGCAGACTCAAGGAGCGATATTTTTTTAGTGAATTCTCCTTTCTTGTCCCTAACTAATAGGGATTGATTAAGCTCACTAATCATATTATCAGCTAGGTGCAAGTATAACTTGAAATTGGGGTCAGAAAAGTCGCAAAGCAATGGCACAATGCTTTTACCTTTATTGGTAACTTTAAATCGTAAAAGTTGATGTGGTAACAACTATTGTTGTCTTTGCCTCCCAGCAGATTCGATAGATGGCTCGAAAGCTTCGTTCATAACAAGACTTAGAGTAGTGAGATTTATTTCATTTAGGATTACACAAGTATTAATATCCATTATTAAGGTACAAGTGAACCTCGGCATATTAACCGTATTCAATTCATCCGAATTGATTGTTCCTTTGTGAATTAATTTCCTGAGCTGCTGATAAAGTGTTCAGGTGAAAAAATAACCAAATCAGTCAATTTCATATTAAGTTATCGGGAACAGCCTAAGCATTAAGAGTAAATAGACTGACATCATTTTCCTTAACCAGTTAACCGATGCATAAATATCGAGCCTATCTTCTAATTGCATTTCTGCCTCGATATGTGGTGAGCGCAGTACGTTGCTAGTTCATCCAACGATCGAACAATTCAAAATGCCTATGTGTCCTCATTTTTGATGCGCGATTAGTTCTCACAGAATGATTGCTATCTACCTTGCTGTTATTGTCAAGATTGTTGCAGCTGCGTTGAAAATCCGATTGTTCTATCGTATCTAGAATCTTACATATTGATCTAGACTGGATCAAGGATACCAGTATCCTCGTGATATTTGGTTCATCTTGCAATTATGTTACTATTCGGTAGTAAATTTATTTATGGATTGTGCTATTTATTAGATTAACTAAAATCCTAATCTTTCGTACATGAGGAGTTTAACGTGTAATTATATAGTAATTAGTATAGTGTAATATGTAAATTATACGACTATTACTATCAATCTTCGTAATCTTATTCTAAATTGGTTAGCAACAAATTAGCTTTACCATGATATATTCGAATGGTAAATTAGACAGCTTTTCAAGAATCAACAATTTGGTTTGGATGTATGAAAATTAATAATTGCTAATAAGACAATACAACAGGCTCGCATAGAATACGCATAGAATACTCTTCAGTAATAGAATCTGTAAGATGGTAGGTTGAAGGAGAAATAAGACTTGCTCACCCACAAAGCACTAGACCACAACAGGATAGTGTGCAATGACCTAATTCTTGAAGATCGCATGCAAGTCCTAACTGGTCAAAAGGAAGAGGAAAAATTTAGAATATCAAGAACTCAACAATTCGTGTCCTTGTCAATGGTGGTGATGACCTCCAGCAAAAGCCTCGTTGCTTACAATAGGTACTATTGTGAACAATGACAGCGCAATCACTTGTACGCCTACACTAATGATTATCAAGATATTCCAAAGGATATCATTGAAATTGCGATTCAGTGCTGTCTACCGATTCAGCAGTTACTCATTTTGAGTTCAATAGAATATAGCG
>DATBGR010000326.1:0-7268 GCA_036557905.1 Nitrososphaeraceae archaeon
CATGTTTGAAGATTTGTAACATTTCCAACCCCCTTAATAGTTCCATTTTCTATACTAGTATATTCTATCTGTGGTGTGATACCATTTGTAGTACTGACTACTCTTTGGCCTATCAATTTACCAACATTTGATTCGTAAAAAGGATTGGCTGCTATTCCTAAACTGGTTGTTGTATTAACACTACTTGATACCGCTGGTAATGGCGTGATTGCATGCGCTTTTCCTATAGGTAATACTACAACACTTGTCATGGACAATAACCCTACTATAGCAAAGAATGAGATTAAATTTTTAAACTGTTGTTTTATAATGACATTTTTCATTAATAAAGGACTATTATTACATCTTTGCATTTAAATCATTATTGTGGATCCATGTTCTTATTATTAAGAATATTGTTGTTGCAAGGCTAGCGCCATGTCCTTTCTAGATAATTCCAACTAGATATATTCCATATGCATTTAACTCTAGCGAAGGAATAACCAATTCCTTTACGTATATCGGCAAAAACAAATAGTTTGTCCTGATGATCCAACATTTGCAATCTATAAATATTGTATATTAGTTTTTTAACACATATGCAAAATCAGTAAGGCTCAGAAAACTTGGTTTGTTGTTGCTTCACCAGTTTCCTGTTCCTGCTCTTCTTTTAGCTGATCTTTGTCTTCATCATAATCAGGTTCATTTTATTCCACTTTATCATCCTCACTAAATGGTTTTGGCTTCTCTTTTTTGTTTGTAGCATATCATACCAGAAATTGTTATAATTATACTTTGAATTTAAAACCACCAAAAGATATGTTATCATTAGAGTCATCTCTTTCTTCTCCTGTTTTTATTCCTAGAGAGTCAATAAATTGTCGTATATTTTTCGTTTGGAAATAAACTGATCCTGGTCCTACGATCTCAACTACAAGACCTTGGCCACCAAGAAGAGTACTCTTCAATCCTCCAAATTTTGTTATCTTATAATTCGTAGTCTCACTTAGGGCTACAAGATGATAGTTACTCAGAGTCATTTTTTCGCCTCCAATTAACTCCTTATGAATAATTCCTCCATATGCATTTAGAAAAAGGTCTCCTTTACCACTTACTTTTAGCATAAACAGCTCACTTCCAAAAATTCCTTTTGTGAATCCCTGGCACTCCGTATCAAGTACAACCCCAGAAGTAGATGCAATATAAGCCCCAGAATGTACTATGAAACCAGCGCTGCTTTCGTTACTGATACTCATCTTTATAATATCTCCAATTGGTGGGCCAGTAAGACCTATAACACATCCGTCCTCATGTGCAACGTAATCATTTACAAAAAATGATTGACCTCCTAGAGCAGAAACTTTCAGTTTTTTAAAGAAGCCACCTTGACGAGTTCTTGTCTTAATTTCAATATCACCTTTTATGTAAACCATTGCACCTGCTTCGGAGGTAATCTGTTCTCCATTATCTAACTGGGTTTCAATCATAGCCATTGGTTCTTTTAAAATTTGATATTGCATGTTTGTTATGGATGGTATAAAGATCTATATATGTAATAGTAATAATAATAAATAACCGGCCCTAAAGCAGCCGCCAATCTATTAAATCCAACTCAGCCGACAATCTATTAATTAAATATTTTATTGATACGGGCTTTTCGATAAAACATCCAAAACCTACATTAGGATAGAGTTCCCTTAAGGCTTGAATATTTACTCTTGACGCAGACATGAAGAATACCCTAACATTAACATCCAATTCTAATATCTTTTGACCTAACTGAAAGCCATTCATGTTTGGCATATAAATATTAGTCAAAAGTACATAACCTAAACTGACTACTATTTCTTTTTTTATTCGTGATCACATCTCGAAATTTAATTAATTATATTGATCTAACTAACTTGACCGACATCTAGACTAAGACTTGGGTTAGAATTAATCATAGTTCCAACACAAGTTGGTCCAGTAGATGTACAAGCAATATCTGAGGTCGGATCCGATGTTACCTGAGGGTTGCCTCCTATAATATTAGCAGTTACCTGAATCTTGTCACCAATAGGGATCACGAATATATCAGTAACTTCACCACCAACTCCGGATCCGAAAGTGATGTATGAATTTGATTTCTGAGTTGCAGTATCAGTAATAGTGACATTAGTAACAGTGGAACTTGGTAGATTCGCACTAGGAATTATTGCTAGATGTACTATATTCGTATCAAGCGGACCTGCATTTGCATCTGGATTTGGTGTTGTAGGGGGTTGTGTTATTGGAGTTGACCGTTGCACTTCTATGGTTGGGTTTGCAGATTGGACAGTTGTCGGTGTTGATGCTAGTCCAGATTTTCCTTGCTGTGAAATTGTGCCTCCACAGTTTCCGTTGCTTATCATGTTATAGTTAGTATTGGAATTAGATTCAGGATTTAGACATGAATTGCTTATCGAGGTTGCTTGACCAACACTACCGCCGGTATGTCTTCCGGTTCCACTTTTTGCAAATGCGTTTTCCATAATTGTAATAGGCGTTGTAACTATAACAGCGGCAAGTAAAATTAGTGACACAGTTAATGAGAAGATTGCCTTATTCATACTTCAATTAAAGTCCTAACGATGGATTATATGGGTGTGAGTTGGATGAAATAGGTACTCTAGTTAAATCATAATTATCTTCAAAAAGTATCTAATTCAGAGTTAAATTATTGGAAAAATACAAGGTAGGTTTGGTCCTCCTTATCTACTATTCAATCGTACAATAAAACAGGATTCAGACAGACATTTTCGGTGATAGGGTAAGACAGACAGGCAAATCCATTCATTAGTATTCACCTTATCCTACACCGTACAATTAGCGGTAAAAGGACACCACTCAATCACTCACTTCCTCTGCTTACAGATCTTCAACATATACAAATCCTATCCACCATCATTCCATAATATTCTCCGAAGTAAGCACAAAGCAAAAAGGAATAGAACTAGTGGTCAAAGAGGTCAATAAACAAAGTTAGAGTAGGACAGGTTAGGGAGCTACAATGTCCATAGACTTTAGTATTGCTACTATGACTAGCCGCCATAACACTTTATGGTAGAGACTAGGATTAAGTGTTACAGCAGCCAGCCTGTAATTTGCTCAAACAAGTGTCATTAGTTTTTCGTGTACTCTGTCGTGCTTTGCAATCCCAATAACCATTTTATTGCATTCCAATTCTTGTTCTTATCATAATTATAACAGAATTCTACAAGTCCTGTGTAAATGCAAGGAACAACAGAGCACGACACTGAAAGCGGAAAGCCTATCAGATACTGATTTGTAGTAAAGCATAGAGTGAAGCGAATAGTATGAGTACTATTAGTAAGTTAGGTACGGGGATACAATCCCCAGCAGATAGTGAGGACTACTTTGTTTGTAAACTCTGTTTTAGATTGATAGAAACAGAAGAGATGGTACTACATTTGAAAACATGCCGTATTCTGCCGGTAGAAGTTGAGAGAGTGGAGTGAGTGAGTTAGTGACTAGTGAATGACAAGTCTAGTAACACCATTAAGTAACACACAACTCCGAATCATAAGGTTATGTCTTATAATCAGTTGACCTCACTTTGAACAAGAATGCCCACAATTAACAAAAGATTTACAGTCAGCACTTGAGACCGTAGATGAACTTATGAAGTATAGTAGTAGTTGGATTAGTGAGGAGGATTGTCCGCAGGCAGGAATGACGGCAGCGATAGCCGTGGCTTGACAAAAAAGTCTCAGGGCTCTTCACATGTACCAAGTGTTTTACCCAGATGGCAAAAATGTCAATACCATAATGCTTACGATCGCTTGACTCAGTAAGTAACTAGTAAAACTAAACTTATAGACGGTCCACTATGTTGTACCGCCTCCCATTGCCGACAAAATGGAAAAAGAGGACTCGGATTCAGTCCTAATTTATAGACACTCGCACTTTTTTTTGAGATCATTAGGTAGTAGTTGCTTGCTGTTCACTTTCGTTGCTTTCCATATCATAATCGCCTTTTCCAATTTTCATATTTGTATTGATCATCACTGCAATGACTGCTACAAAGCAGGACAGAGTAAATAATATCGGTGTTATACCCGGAGCAATTATTACCGCATTTAATCACCGGATTAATTTTTTAGTCTACATTATTCTTTCCCTTTTGGCTCAATATGCATATTTGGTACCAACAGACTTTATCTAGCCTTGAAGCCTCTATCCCACTAATCTAACTCTGCAGATAATCTATCAATCAAATATTTAATTGACACTGGGTTTTCAATAAGACATCCAAAGTTAGATTGTCCTAGTCAGTACATGGAATAATACTTCTCTCACCAACTATCTGAAGCTCCCCTCCTTGTCTAAACAGATAGCCATTATTTATTAGCACTACAACTTGATTGTCTAACTAGAGAGAGATATCTTCTCTTCCATTCTCCCTGCGATAGGAGGTATCACTCTGTCTGCTGCCAATACTCTTATATTGACACAAAAAATAAAAAAGCATCAGAATTCCAATGGTCGTGCTGTATTTCCTTTGCAAATAATATAGTTTACTGCTCTATTTGCTATGTATGGAAAGAAACAATGACGTTGTGGAAAAAGTAAATAATACGAATACTGAATTTTATCGTGCTTTTGAATACTTATCTATAGAAATGATGGATAATTTGTGGAAGCATGATGAAAACGTCATCTGTATACATCCAGGTTGGGATTTATTTACTGGCTGGTTGGCCATACGAGAAAGCTGGATAACAATATTTGAAAATGCAGAGATGATAAAGTTCACAATTACAAATACAAAAATAAGAACATTTGATAAAGTCGCAGTGGTTGTATGTTTAGAAAACATAGAAACAACTTCCGCTGACAGGCGACTAATTAAGATGGGTGTTATTGCCACTAATATATTTGAGCGAAATGATCAACTAAATCAGTGGCTACTTATCCATCATCATGGTTCTTCTGTAATAAACTATATACCGCCTAACATATCTTCTCAATAAGAATAGATAGGTAATCACGTTACATCCATGCCCATGAAACCTGAAGAAATCGAAAATCTTTTGATTCCAGAGTCGTTAAAGTCATGACTATAAGCCAATATGTGCTTTTCTAACAGCGTCGATCCCTATCGTGATCTCGATAGGGATCCATGGTGACCCATATAGGGGTCGTACCACTGCTGATACGGGAATTTGCTAGTTAGCATAGCTAGGGCATCGGAAGGAAATGCTTGCGGCGCAGACGGCACAGTTTGCGCTACTTTACTTCTATATAGTTCGTTGAACTTTTCAATTAGATTTTCATAGGTGGAGATCGGGAAATAATAAGATGGGATAGGACCTGTTATACTCAACAGGCTCAAGGACGCCTTTGAAAGAAATCAAGTGCTTCTTCAATATCCATATCAGGAGGCTCGAATATCGTATTTTCTTGTATGTGTCGCTTGACCATTTCATTGTGCTCTTGTACAACTTCGTTATCTTCGATCCTTCCATACTACTATATCGTATTATCAATTTTCCTGACAAATTTCAACCTATTGTATATTACAAGATTTTCGTCTTTATAGCAGCATACGCGCTGATTTTTTGTTATCTCACATCTTTTAATTGAGCCGCTGTCGATTTTCGCAAACCTTTATGATACTTTCTATATTCGAAATATCGCATATACGATGACGATTAAATGGACGAATTCATAACTATTGGTGCAGCCCTAATAGGGGCAGTATGCCAACAAAAAATCTATCTCTTGATGAATTCCTTACATTCACAGTTCATAGCATTACATTCGCGGTCACACTCAAAGACAAGATGGGCCCATTGAGATCAAAGATACTGTTGGTAAAAATGGAAGAAAAAAGAATAATTCTGTAAATAAGACAACTGACCTAAGTGGAGAGTCCAGCGCACCAAAGAGCGATGACATCGAGGACCTGAGCATCGGCAGTCAAAGCCTTGGTTTAGATAAGTGTTAGAAACTATTAGCGCACGTTGCACGCTGTAAAATGAAGACCTAGTGAACCCTCAGAGGTAGCCAAGATATTCATCATCGTGTCCATATTTGCTGTCTCGGCCTCTAATAACAAGATTTCTAATGACCATAGGACCAAGGACTTGGGGCTCCCACTGCTGGTAATATGACTTTATGGAGTACAGACGGAGGTTCTAACTCTTCCTCTACCATAAGTTGATGATTTATGCATAGGTATATTCGTTCATTGTTTAGTAATTGAAGGAGATAGGATAGGATGAAAGGACGGTGGAGATTGGGACTCATAGTAAACTATCCCTCCCTCCCATATTCATCACACGAT
Source organism: Nitrososphaeraceae archaeon (assembly GCA_036557905.1). Classification (GTDB taxonomy): domain Archaea; phylum Thermoproteota; class Nitrososphaeria; order Nitrososphaerales; family Nitrososphaeraceae; genus JARBAU01. Next base: position 6,311 of record DATBGR010000326.1, read on the forward strand.
GAATTTTTCAACATCATCCTATACTAGAGGAACTTGTATTTTCTGCTAACTTCGATGTAGGAGTAGGAATATAGTGTGATAGACCAGAATGAGCTGCAAGCCATGCATAGAGATCTGCTAAAACATAAGGTTCAACTGGTCCTTTTCCCATCTCCCACTGAGATGAAGGATTAAATGTATGTCCTAGATTTGGATATGTTATCAATGTATGGTCAGGATGATTTACATCAGTCAGTCTCTGTTGTAGGAGAAATGCTTGTTGAACTGGAACCGAAGAATCGTTTTCTCCACTAAGCAGCAGGATACCTGTAGAGTTAGAGACATTACCAATAATGCTCAAGTTAGGTATTAACATTTGATGAGATCTGAACCACTCGGGACATCCCGAAACATTGTTGCAGTTAGAAGAATTTAATGCTGTCACATTTTCCAAAGATTTTATTAGCGAGGGTTTAAGTTGTTCGCTAATACTCACATAACCACTGGTACCAAATTCCTTGGATAGAGCGGGAAGTATCACCTCCGTATTATTAGTAAATACAGCATAGAGTGGGAGCATGTGAATGAATGGCATAGGATCCTTTGCCATTTGTTGTATTGATACAAATCCAGTATGATTTTTATCCAATACTTGTGTAGCGTACCGTAAAGGCAGGTTTACTCCTTGGTAGTACATTATATCTTTTACCATGTTCTGCGCGACTGGACCCATAAGGTCAATGTTCTTCACCTTGCCTGAATTATCAATTGCTACTCTTCGAGCAATAATTGAGCCTTCACTATGACCAACTATGCTTACCCTTTTAGGATCTACTTCAGGTTGTTGAATAAGAACATTCAAGGCTTTCTCTGCATCATGTATTAGATCATTGACTGTAGCGTTTCCCCAAATATTTGTGTCAATGATAGAAGTGTTTTCACCAATTGTGCCTCTTTTATCATATTGAAGTGCTGCAAA
>DATBGR010000327.1:0-4829 GCA_036557905.1 Nitrososphaeraceae archaeon
GATTTAAGGGGTCATGGAGAGAGCATCAAACAGGATAACCACACAATATCCTTTCAGTCATTTATGCCAGGAAATTTTAAAAATATGACACTCGACGTAAAGGCGGCAAAAAAATATCTGATAGGGGAAATGAATGCAAATCCAAACCAGATATCTATAATAGGAGCTAACTTTGGTGCCAATTTAGCTTTGAATTATGCAGTATCAGATCACTCCATCAAATCAGTAATATTACTCTCCCCGGGACTTAATTACAGGGGATTATCTACACTGAATGCGATATTGCAGTATAAGAATCCAATATACATTGTTGTAGCAGAAGATGACTCAATGTCGGACAAGGATTCTAAAATTTTGTGCGAAAAGATAACCTGTGCTGAGAACCTAAAGATTTTTGAAAATACTAATGCTCGTGGAACGGACATGCTATCAGACAAAATGGTCGGATCCATACTGCAGAATATAATATTATCTTGGCTAGATTCGACTTTTGAACCCAAAGATTAGATCTGATAACTCAATACAGTAAGTAGTAATAGATACAAATTTCAAAATTTAATGTTTCAAATGCTACGACATTCAAAAATGTGTCTATTCTGCTAACTTGTAAGCTACAAGTTTGTTGTCCTTCATCAGAGGTATTATGATTGTGCTTTGGCTTGGTATAAATCCAATGTCAGCAGCCCCTTGCGTGTGTAAATCTATCAAAGTTCCATATCCTGTTCCATCAGCATTAACTAAATATAATTTTCCCCCGGGGTTGTCGGTAACATAGTAGTGTTGATCCGTAGGATCAGATTCTATCCCATCAAGACCTCCAAATGGAGAGGTCGTTCCTTGTTTTCCTAAAGTGGTTATTGTTTTATTTTTTAGATGAACAACTTCTATGCCGGCTCCAGGTTTACTAAACTTTCCTAATGAAGCAACAATTAGTTTATTTTTACTTTCGTCAACATGCAGACCATTAGGACCGTTTAATTGAGCGCTTTGTAACCAAGGTTGTAATGTAGATGTATTATTATTGCCATCTAGCTTGTAGATAGTATTGGTAATTGTATCGGACACATAGATATTTCCCTGCTTATCTGAAACAACATCATTAAGAAAGGCACTTCCTGGTGCATTGAAGCGTTTAATTATTTTTCCAGTGTTAATATCAATCTCGACTAGATCTGTCAGATCTGAAACAAACAATCTGCTGTTATTATTAGAAAGAGCTATGCCCTTTGGTGCATTCAATCCTGTTGCCCAATTTAATTCAATTATGCTCCCATTAGCAGGCGAAACCTTAGAGATGAATCCATTCTGATCTTTTTCAGTTGGTTTACCGTTTACATTAGAAACAAATAAGACATTCAGCTTAGGTGAATACGCTACTGATTCTGGGTTCTTCAAGTCATTTGCTGTTTCCCATAGTTTGTTAATCTTTGCAAGCTCTACTTGTTGTTGCTGTGCTTGCGCTTGATTATTATTGTTATACAAATTAATGCTAATTCCGCTGAATAATACTATTCCTGATATTGCTACTACAAACAAAGTCAAAACTAATGATTTCTGTGAAAACCTTCTATTATTTCTAATCAATATCCAAACATCATTAGACACAACTAATAAACCTTAACCAGACATTATATACTGGTTAGGACCGCAGTGTTATGGATATAATAACATATGAAAAGTGTAATTGAATATCCGCCAGGTCCAAATTATAGACTGCCATACAGATTGGTTCGGAAATTTTTGCATGATCCTCTTAAATTATTAATCGATATATCCCATACTTATGGGGACATTGCCCATTTTAAATTTGGAAGTCAAAACGTCTATCTCTTAAATAATCCTGATTACATAGAGGATGTATTAGTTACTAATTACAAGAAATTTATCAAAAGTAGGGGATTGCAGGTATCAAAGCGGCTTTTGGGTAACGGATTGGTTACCAGTGAGGGGGAATATCATGACCTGCAACGACATTTGATACAACCCACATTTTATCCTAAACGAATCAAATCTTATTCGGATATGATGATAAAACAAGCAAATGATATGTGTAATGGCTGGCAGGATGGTGCAATATTAGATATTCACAAGGAAATGACGAAGGTTACATTAGCAATTATTTGTAAGACAGTATTAGGTTACGATATTGACCCAGAACATGACGAAGTAGGTGAGGCTCTGCTGACATGTATGAAATATTTTAACCGTCTTTTAATGCCATTTGGTGAATTAATTGAAAAAATACCGCTCTTACCCATCAACAAAGGATTTCAGAAAGCCAAAAAGGACTTGGATTCAATTGTATATGGAATGATTAAAGAGCATAGAAAGAAACTGGATAAAGGATATGAAAAAGAAAGTCATGATGATTTGTTATTAACACTTTTGCAAGCACAGGACGAGGAGGCAGGAATTGGAAGAATGAATGATGAGCAGATAAGAGATGAAGTAATGACCATATTTTTGGCCGGACATGAAACAACTGCAAACGCACTAACGTGGACATACTATCTGCTGTCGGAAAACCCGTTAATTGAAACAAGATTACAAGAAGAGCTATATTCGATCTTTGGTAACAGCAGAACACCAATCAGGGTAGATGATGTACCAAAATTACAATTTACAGAAAAGATCTTGACAGAATCTATGCGACTCTGTCCACCAGCATGGGCCTTAGGCCGGCAGGCTGTTGACGATTACAAAGTAGGAGGATATAGTATACCCAAAGGGTCAATAATTTTAATGAGCCAATATGTAATGCATCGCGACCCTCGATATTTTTCTGAACCCAATCGTTTTTATCCCGATCGGTGGACAGAAGAATTCAAAAAACAATTACCTAGGTTCAGTTACTTCCCCTTTGGTGGTGGCATTAGAGGATGTATAGGAGAACCATTTGCATGGTTGGAAGGAATTCTCCTTCTAGCTACGATATGCAGGCAATGGAGGTTGAAACATATACCATCTCACAAAGTTGAATTAAAACCATTAATCACATTGCGACCAAAGTATGGAATGCATATGAAGATAACAAAAATACATATTTAACAGATCTCATTTAGTCTAGCATGAATGATATTGATACTATAATTAGTAATAGATACAAATTTCAAAATTTAGTGATTTAATGGCCACTGATAGGGAATTAGTTTTTATTATCTATTCTTTCTTCTCTCGAAATAGTCAGTCAAATGTCTAATAATATAGATAATTGTAAATGTTCCTCCAATAGATAGTGAAATAATAGACACAAACCATATTACATTACTTATCCCAATAGCCATGTGTCTGACTGTGTGATATATTATTAAAAATAATCGGTGATAGGCTAATTTAACTCAACACTGTTTACTGTTCAACTTATAGACGAGTTTCCGTCAAAGATCTGCATATAATAGGTAGCATTAGCTAAGCTCACATACGAATGGAAGAAAAATCTATACTATTAAATAATAATATCAAAATGAGATACTTGGAATCAAAAGAAAGACCTCATATTACTGATAGACACATATTATTTATACATGGTCTTGGTGCATCGGCAGATAGATGGTTAGACATTCCAGATGCATTATCAATGTATTATCACACGATAGCTGTTGATTTGATTGGTTTTGGGGGAAGTGACAAGCCAGCAGATGTTAATTACACCATTGGAAAATTTTCAGAATTCATTCTAGAGTTTATTGAGAAAATTGGACTCCGTGGTGTTGATAGAAAAATTACGTTGGTAGGACATTCACTAGGGGGCTACATAGCTGTTGAGTTTGCCATAAAAAATATGAAAGAGATAGAAAAGCTTGTATTAGTTGATTCCTCCGGCTTTCTGAAAGGACCGACTCCTCTACTTAAGCAGTATCTTAACGCTGCAAAATATCCAACATATGACAACGTGAGGACTGTATTTGAACAAATGGTATCTCAGCCCTGGAAAGTCTTACCTGTTGTTATCAACACTTTTGTGATGAGGATTAGCTCACCAGATGCAAAATATCCTTTTGAATCAGCTTATCAAAATAGTACTACTACACAGATCGACTTAAGAAGATTAAAGTCAATTCAGGATATTCCTACATTGATAATATGGGGCTATAACGATAACTTGATACCAATAGAGTATATCGAACCGTTCAAGCAGGTTCTTAAAAATTACAGAGTTGAATTGATAGAAGATGCTGGACATGCACCATTTGCTGAGAAACCCGCTATAACATGCGAAATTTTGCATTCATTTCTGTCAGGAAAAAATTGATATGTATATAGATCATCTAACAGAATACTGCGTTGTGTATAAATCCATCTTAGGAACAATACTATTAATAAAATAACGAGCAGCACTTAAAGAGATTGCGTTATATATCGCAGTATCTAGGTTTAGAAGACGCAAGAGAATTAATAGCATAGGCTATATGATCCAAGATCATATCTAGTCTCTAAAATAGTAAAGCAATCCTATTTCTCACAAATCTTTGGATCCATCGTCAGGAGGAGAGCTTGGTCTAGTTGTGGCTAAGGGTGGAGCTGATGTGGGAACCAAGCTCCTTTGTGTTACCAATGGTAGGTACGATGACTATAATTACAACTTTTATCACTCCATATCTAATAAAAATGGGATGGAAACTTGTAGATAATAGCATTAGCCCGGCAAGAAAATTTTCATTTGGTTTAAGGAGAAATAAGAAGTAATGAAACTCGGATAAAGATGGTTTAAAGATAGAATATAATATAGCATAATTTAGCGGTCGATAATCTCTTCTATGGATTCATCGTTACCAATATGTCCATGACTGACTAGTTGTTCTACGCATATGGTAAAACCTATATGTGCA
>DATBGR010000328.1:0-3561 GCA_036557905.1 Nitrososphaeraceae archaeon
GCTAAATCAGAATACAAATACGATTTATGTGCTACATGAGGATGGAGTATCCATCGTTAATGCCACATCATTAAAGTTAATCAAAACTATTCCAATGACTATTGCTAGACAAATGTTGCTAAGTAACACAAACAAAATATATGTAACACATGAGGGTGTTAACGAAAAATACTTTGGTGATATTATATCAATAATCGATGGTTCTACCAATTCACTAATTCCCACGAATCTTATAAACTGTGATGTATCTTCAATAGCTGATTCAAAGGCCTTTTGGTTAAAATGTAGTGGGCCGCCGTCTAAAGATGCATCATTAAAGTACTCGATAGAAACGCCATAAAGTGTCTATATAGATTTCGATTTACACTCTATGTGAGATCGAGATCATAAGAGTCATAAGAATGAACTTCATTTTTATGTTCTCTTAAATCTTTTTTCTTCTTAAATCTTTGATTACATTTTTCGCATTTGAATGGATTTTCAAATTCTAGTAAAAAGCGCTCTCTGCGCTGTTTCGGAGTTTCGTCTTTCATAGGTTCAGTTACCATCTTCTTATTGTATCATCTTTGATTAATCAAGTAAATTACTTAACAATTGTCTGAATCAAGGGTTAACCAGTACTAATCAGACCACCCGTAATTTCTCCTGCATTTCGAATAGTTTCTGAGCCTGTTTGTTGAGGAGAGATCTGCACATCTATAGGATTATTTCCAGTATCATCTGAAAATAGATGATTTCGTATAATTGGGCTTATTTGATATGAAGGCTTTTGATCGACTTAGAGATGCAGCTACTAATTGAAGAAATATATTGTATGGTGATAACATATAGACATGGCTCAAACACTTTGTATAAAATGTGGTTCAGAGCTCAAAGCATCTTCTTATTGTCAACTTTGCCAACAGCCTTTAATTTTTGCATGCACCTCTTGTGAGTATATTACAGAAGAAAAAGTTCATACCGATTGTATTAACGCAGAAGTATTATCAAAGCCAACAGTGGCAAGAGAAGAAGCTGAAATTGCAACAACAACACCAATAACAATGTCTAAGTCTGCAAGTAATAAAAATCAAAAAGAGGCTTTTGTTATTAAACACCAAGAGGAAGAAATAGTTAAAACACCATCTTATATGGAAAAGAATCAAGATACTATCATCCATCCGTTTGTGGTAGGCTCAGCATTCTGGCAAAGCTTAATGGGGAATTGGTTTAATGCTTATGAAGAGTTTCTTGAATCTTTATCAAAAATGAATGAAGACTGGTATATCAGATTTTGGAAACCTTGGTTCAATCCAAGAAGCGTTGAATGACTCTATACTTAATAGCTCTTGAGCTAGAAACATGCTGTGGTTATAGATTAAGATCCAAGCCAAGAATCTTAAAATTTAAGACTAAACTTGGAAGAAAATTGATTGTGCAACCAAGCTTATTCTACAACAAACCGACTACACATCAGTTATGAGACCTGTACTTGACTAGTTGAATTGTAAGCTGAATGTGAAGTAGGCGCGCTCCTATAAAGAATTATTGTCTTTATTACATTTGCTTGGCTCAAAAGTAGTGTGACAGAAACAACTTATCTTTTATGAATGGCGTATCATATTTACTTTATATGAATCCAGATTATTGTAATTCTCACGAATTTGAAAAGGCAGTCGATTTCAATGATATCCGGTATTATAGACCTGAAGACGATAGGTTTAACGCAGTGAAAAAAGCGGGTTGGTACATGTATTCTATGGACTATGACCGTCCGATTGTTAGTTTAGAGCCATTCAAGTATTGTCCGTGGTGCAGTAAGAAACTAGTAAAGCTAAGCATTGAAAACGTTGGCTAACTATCTGTTAAAATTGTTCACTTGCTCATAGCACATTTTATCCGGTCTGATACTCTTGCCAATCATTTGATTAATAGACTGCTTAACAAGAAAACTAGGGTGCCGCTATGACAGTACACGTTAGGTGTTGCCCTGCCCTAATAGGATTATCGTCTAGTCCGCAATCACCTGAGAGGCCTGTGCCAATTGCGGATAACACAAGTACTCTGAAAGTACCAGCGTCTAATGTGACTAATTGGCTGCCCGAAACCGTAAATGTAAGTATGTCAGGCTGAGCGTTAACACCACTAACAACTACAACAGATGGGGGAGCAGTTGCACATATAGGAATGTTACAGATAAATTTAATCAATAGAGTTCCTGTTTTTTCTGGCGTTCCAGTAGTCTTTGGTACGCCGTTATTGACGTTATTTGCCGCTCTCTGGTTACATGAATTTGATATCGGGCTAGCAGCACCTACTGTGTCACAGTCTGCAGCCTGTTTGGTATCTTGCTTTATCAGCCGGGAGTCAGCAAGTACATTTGGTGCATTCGTTGTAAATATGCCTGTTACTAATACCGTATTTAGTAGAATTAATACTATTAGCGTTTGACTATGACGATTCGTATTATTTGCTCGAATTGTCGGTATATCTGGCTTGGGTTTACTGATTCTGAGTTAAATACTAGGATTTATTGTGTCCGTATTTGTACACTGGATGGATACTAGTTCAATAATGGGACGGTTAATAGACCTATGCTCGCGCTAAATGCGAACAAACATACAAGTTATCTTTTGGGATTGGGACGGAATACCTAAACTGGGAATGGGATCACAAAAAAGGCGGCTTAAGTCCGGTCTGGGATATATAATGCAGTTAGGAGGAATACCTATAAAGTCGCAAATAAAAATCCTGCCTTGTAACTCTGTGGGCATAATAATCTCACACGTCACAGTGACGATTACCATTGTTCGGAGGCAAGTATTCACAAGTAAAGTAAGATCTGGCGTTCTTCCTACTCCTCCTCCGTTGATTTGCCCCTGTTCGTTAAACTCGGAAATCTGTATGTTCGTTGGTGAGCTAGCACTTCCGTCTCCTTGAGTCTGCGGCGACGTAATGGCACAGTTGGAGCCATTGCTGCAATTATTGATATTTGCCTGTGACTGGGTTTTGGTGCTAACAAATTTTGCATAGGCACTACCTCCTCCAGTCATAAACGGTATACCTGACATTAACACTAGGACTATCGAGAATATTGAAACGTAGGCAGGTTTCATTATATTGTTGTAAAATATGTTAATGCTAATGGACTTATCTGAGATTCGTGGAATTAAGATACTCGATAAATCATGTATATCTTCTAAGAGGTAGCAATTCTACATTCTACCAGTAATATCATTGACCGATAGTGGCATAACAAAGTAACAGTGCCGTCATAGTTAGACAAAGTCTCTAATGCTTTCTGTGCCTTAGGATTATTCTTAATTTCATCTATAAACCGTCTTACGTATTCAGACCAGGTTATCGTCTTGTATTTGATAAATGCATCTTTGAGCTCCTTGCTTGGTGCTAACTCGAGATCTGGATTTCCTGACTTTCTGCCATTCCACCAATCATCATAATATTGTCTTTTTTCAGCAACATTTACTCCTCGAAGTCCGCCCACACCCCTAGATATGAAAATTCGAAAACCATATTCATTTTTATCTAAAGGCGCGCCCTTCTTGATTCGTCCAAGTTTGA
>DATBGR010000329.1:0-5138 GCA_036557905.1 Nitrososphaeraceae archaeon
GGGAGGAATGGACAACTAAATGGTGGCTATGGTTTCTTTCCGTGCCTATAGATGATAATCCCGCTTACGACAAGACGGGAGAAAAAGCAAATCTAAACCAAATAGATCCAAATGTATGGTTTCTCGCTGGCACGACAGGGGGAACAGTTGAACGAACGATAATTATTCCTGCAAATAAGGCGATATTGCTTCCCATTATAAACGTCACGACATCTTCCTTAGAAAATCCTGAACTGAGGACTGAAAAGGAATTGATATCGTACGTTAATTCGCGTATGAATGATATCGTAAAAAAAGACGCATATATTGATGGTCACGCTCTGTTCATTTCAGACAGCCAACGAGTTCAGTCTACATTCTTCACTTTTTCGTTTCCGAAAAACAATTTATACGGAGTACAAGAGGGTGTCACGGAAGGCATAGGAGATGGATATTGGCTTTTTATAAAACCGCTTGCCCGAGGAACACACACCATTAGAACTTCTGGTGCGTGCATGTCTGGTAGAATTAAGATTGAAGTAGATATAAAACTGCTAGTAAAATGAACATAGCTAACGATATGACCTGGTTAGATTCTCGGAAATGAACACTGAATTCAGCTAGGATGGATTAGAACTGCAATTGACGCTGTTTTTACCTACTCATATATTGTGATGCTACATTAGTAGTTTACATGAAAAAGATACAACCAAAAATAATTTGATGACGATTTAGAATATGTTAATGAATGTTCGCGATGGGAATTAATTAATACTTCATTTTCGTCTGTAGTTATCAATTAGTAGAGATTTAACAGTATTACATTCTGAAAGTTTAATATGTCTTATCTCGAACAAAGTTACATTTATCAATTTGAATACTTTTCACAAATTGTTGCTCTTATATAATGCTGGGACCGATCATTGACATAAAAAGTTTAAATGTAAGGGGAGAATTATTAAAAAGCAATGCATAAGACAATAGTTATCCTGTCAGCAATATTCAGAGGAAAGCTTCTGATCACTAGGTCAACTCCTAATCTCTATTCGGATCACCAATAATCTTTTCATTAATTTCGATTCAAACGACAATTAGACCAATTCACTGGAATACTGGAACACTAACCATAAGCTAGAATTTGTTTTGAAACGTATCGAGTGTGGAAAGTTTAGTATTTCCCTGTATGGTCATAAAATTACGTGATATGTAAATCGTTGTTAACTCGAAGTCAAAACTAGATTAAATTTTCGGATCACGCGCCTACTTATTATTACTGACGGGGATCTCTAATATGCAGTGCACAATGCATACTGGATCATTATGGTGGCCATATTTTTTATTGTTGCAACAATTTTGATTTACTTTTATTATTCCCAATTAGTTCCTACCAAAAAGGCATCGTTAAGACCAACCTCAAAAGCAAAGGAAATTTACCCCACGAAATCTGGTGGTAGGGAATGGTTTATAGATATGAATAATCCATCTGGAGATGGACTTTTTACTCCCGGATCTCAAATTACAAAGCAATCAGACGGGTCATGGAGGATTAATGGAAATTTTAGGCCCGATAGCAAAAACGAAGACCAGGTTAGGATGACTGTCGGAACACCTCACGGAGACAAGGAATGGAAAAATGTCGAGATAACAGGATATGCTAGAGTGCTATCTGCTGACTCTAACTCAGATGATTTAGACTGGTACGCTAGGGGAGGTACTCACAGCAGCGACGTACCTTGTGAAGGTACTGCACTAAAAGGAACCATTTCTGTGGACGGGAAGGTGTCATGGCTAAAGGAGATATGGCATACAGGAGGGTATACTAGGCCTAAAGATACACATAAGGCCACAGATTCCATTCTTAATAGATGGATTGGTTGGAAGGTAGTTATGTATAACATTAATGAAAACAAGGCGGTAAAAATGGAGTCTTACATTGATAATAACGATGACAATCATTGGAAAAAAGTATCTGAATTGGTAGATGCTGGGAGCTGGTATGCGAGAAGTTCGAATGATGAATTTTATAGTGCAAATTGCAATAGAGCAAAGGATTATGTAATCACAAATTCCGGACCGTTCGTGACGTTCAGATCAGACAATATGGATTGGGTTTTTGCAGACCTCAGCGTGAGAGAAATCCAACCACCATCGCACTAGCACTCAACATATGCTTTTCCGTATATCTCTACATGGATTTGTATTTAGATTCACGGAATTCATGATTCATCTACTATACTTTCATCAATACCCAGTTTTTTGGCATAATCTCTGAATGAACTAGAGAATTTTTTTATAGAAGAAGAGTAAGAATACATCTAAAATGAGTAATACAAGCGGATTACGAATTATAGCTACTACTACTCTTGTTAGTTCCACCATACTATAAATCACGGTTCTGGTAGTCAGTATGATTGTTGTTTCAACAAACGGAATGACTAACAATCTGGTACTGGCACAGGGTGAATTAAAGAAATTTATAGCAACCCTTTCTGGCAAAAGTGAAGTTCCACCAGTTGATAGTAAAGGAATTGGGACTGCTCAATTTCAGAGCAGTGCAGATGGAAAACAGATTGATTATGAACTGAATGTAAAAAACCTGAACAACTTTATGATGACCCACATTCATCAAGGTAAAGCTGGTGAAAATGAACCACCGATAGTCAAGTTATCCATGGGCAAGGGCAAAATTACAGTAGGAGACTTGCAGGGGCCATTAAGTGGAGAACAATTATCTGACCTAGCCAAGCTTAAGCAGGAAAGGAATTCGTAGGTTAATGTTCATACCCAGCAGAATCAGAATGGAGAAATTCGTGGACAGATGTCAGGTTCCTGATAACAGATAAAAGAGTTAATGGTACATTAACTAAAGTTCAGTTACTAAACACTGATCCGTCACTACTCGTGCATTACATTATATTTAGAACACTCTATAGTCTTTAACAATATCTACTGAGCTCAGACGCTCGGATTCGTAATCCATTCCAACTATGCAATAGGCTATAAAAGAAAAAATGCCTCCATATACCTATGATTCAGTAGTAGTTTTAACAAACTTAATATTAATAGTGGTCATAATTCTGGTTATATCTATACAAATGAAATCTTTGTCAATGTGTTAACTTCAAAGTAGCGTGTGAGCCAGGCCATACGGCGTAATTTTCGATTAACTGATTTTTTCCATCAGGATATAATGCAGTGATTCTATATACACCAGATGGCAATTTAAACATAAAATGACCATCATGGGAAATAACTGAGTTTTCGATATAATTCGTAGATTTCTCTAAAGAATCAACCAAGCTGGAATTTTTGTATACAGTTGCCGAACCACCATCTGTAGAAGAAGCTGCTGACTGACTGACTGGTAACCTCACCATTTATTATCCCATAGTCGGAGGTTTGCTTTGATGATGTAGGAGGGAAGAAAATACCTCTATTGGGATGATAATATCTCCGTTTACAACAAGACTTACTAATGATGCTGCTGCTGTAGCGATTAGAATACAGACAGTCATTTTAAGACTATGACTGACTAGATAATCCTTCCTGCACCTAATTGGGATGTGTAATTGACTGCTATCTCTAGACACAATATTTGTATTGAGATTATGTTGTCTGTTGTCACCATCTTCTGTATGTTCTTTTTCCATTTCATTTTCTTTAGGGGTTCTGAATTGTTTTTGCGCTTCGAACGTATGCTCTAATTCTTCTGGTAAATATTCTCGTGCTGCCCCAACTGATATCACCGTGCTCGTGTAATCTCCACATATTTGTAAGACAAAATCAATATCATTTAATTCTTTAAGAAGTTCAAATGTCAATTTCATGTTTATTACATAATGGCTATTATGATCGTATATTGCAGGAACAGACCCACGAGATTAGATATTCTCTGAACTTTTCATTTTCTACCGCTATCATCCCTTTGTCTTTTCGTTTACTGTTCTTAGTAAAAATCTCCATCATGTATATCGGTTTCTTAATATGCGGATTTTCCTGAAGTCTTGCAAAAGGATCATATATAAGTCAAGACATTACTTTGGGCAAAAATTGTATTATAAGCTTCATGCAGCTTTAATGACTGAAGAAATAATGCATTTAATTCCACACTTCTTGATTCCGAGTCTGAGTTGAGTAGTTTAAATATTTCTTTGCCAAATGTTGCTTCTGTTATTTTGGTCAACTGAAATAAGCCTCAATTGTTTGTATCTTTGCCTTAACACCACTAATCTTCATTTAATACGATTGTACCAAAGATTTGCATAATAAATTGGCTTATACCATATAGTTAGAAATAGACATAAATTATCATTCCTAACATTGAATAATAATGTTGATTGATAGATCATGAGAATAACTGTACCTTAAACACTTTAACAACTTAGACTATGAAAGTGAAAAAGAGAATTAATAATGATCTCGTCTTCTTAATATATCTTAATGGTGTGATACATATAGAAACCTATTTTCCTAGTTCCACGATAGACTTGAATGCAGTACAAAGAGATTAGTATCCAATACATGTTACTATGATCAAAAATTATCACTATTATATGGAAATGAAAAGTAAATAATCATAGATAATTATTTTAAATCATAATGCTCTATCATTGCTAGTCGATAATGCTTACAAGGATACATGTATAACCTAGCGATTATACGTGATATGATAGAAAAGCCATTTCGTGATTCAAGAAATAGGATCGCTATTCTCAAAAATGAAACACTAAACGAGGCTGATCAGTCTTTGGATTCAGTTTCACATTGTAAGGCCATTGCGCTCAAATATGAACAACTAGGATATCATGTAGGGGTGCATCGCAATTTGATGCAGTTATCGATGATGTCTGCAGTGTTGGTGTTGGTCAATGAGTATATGTTATAAGAATGCGGATTGTTCTTTGACTTTACTTATTACCTTACTAGTATTTGTGGTATTGACAATATTTGCAATAATAATAGTAGTATTGACTGGGGTAGCGGTATTTGCTTGGGCAAAATCTGCTCCTACATATAACAATTCCACTTCGACTACTATTACGCCTTACATAACTATAGCATTTGTAGGTAATACTTCGCCCGTAGCTGGATTAGATCATACATCAGTTGCCGGTATCATTACCTACAATGCGACAAGTAGTAGGGACTTTGAACAAAAA
>DATBGR010000330.1:0-5555 GCA_036557905.1 Nitrososphaeraceae archaeon
AAAAGGTATCTTAATACCATGGAAGCCTTTTATTGCGGAACATTTTAAAAACTTGTCAGAGCTTTTCATAGCAGATAGAGGTGGATTTATCTTTGAACCCAAGATAGGAGTTCATGAACAAGTAGCTGAATTTGACTTTGAATCATTATATCCGAATATTATGCAGAAATATAACTTGTCAGCTGAAACTATAAGGTGTAACTGTTGTAACATTAGCGACAACAATAACAACAATAATGATGTTGCTGCCATATATTCAAAACTAAGAATTCCTGAATTAGGCTATCATATATGTCAAAGAAGGATTGGAATAGTTCCGATCTCTTTAAAGATATTATTAAACAAACGTGCCAAGTATAAGGAGTTAAGAAATAATATAGAATCTCATAATAGTGGCAACAACAACTCGGAATTAAGGGCAATTTATGATGCTAGATATTCAATATTAAAATGGGTTCTTGTAACCTCATTTGGATATCTGGGTTTTAATAATGCAAAGTTTGGAAGAATTGACGCACATATTGCAGTATGTGCCTTCGATAGACAGATCCTGTTACAGACAGCCAAAATAGCTGAAAGGCATGGATTCAGAGTCTTGCATGGAATTGTGGATTCTATATGGGTAAAGAAGAAAAAGGAGGAGAAAAGCTATGACTGTGGCATAGAAGTAAAAAAAGGAAAAAGGGAAGACAATGATTATAATGATTATAATGATGATGATTACGCTGACTATTTGCAATTAAAAAAAGCCATAGAGCAGCAAACGGGTTTTAAAGTATCGTTTGAAGGTATCTACAAATGGATAGCCTTTGTTAGTTCTAAACAAAATGTCATTTTGCCAGTTCCAAATCGTTACTTTGGTGCATTTGAAGATGGTAACAAATTGAAAATAAGAGGAATAGAAGCAAGAAGACATGATACGCCTCTCTTCTTTTCCAAATTTCAAAATGAAATACTGGAAATTATGGCTAGTGGTAATACTATTAATGAAGTAATAGCGTTAATGCCAAAAGTTAGGGATATTTTCCAAAAATATGTAAGACTTCTTAAGGAAAGGAACGTACCACTTGAGCAACTGATATTTACTAAGCGGCTTTCAAAAGACTATAGCGAATATCAAATAAAAAGAAATACAGTGGAGAGCACAGCAATAAATCTTCTCCATAATGAAGGCAAGTCTCTGAGAGCTGGAGAACTCTTAAGATATATCATTACAGATTTCTATCAAAGATCTTCTACAACGAGAGCTGTTCCTATTGAGTTAATTGATATGCAAAAAAGTACTACTTACGACATAAGAAGATACACAGAACTACTTGCAGAGACGTGTAATTCAGTTACAGAGTCCTTTGGATATACACTAATTTATCAACCAATCATTACCAACACCTCATTTCACAAGATCACTATATAACAATGTCACAATATTAAAGATTAAAGTATGACTGCCCTACATAGATCTAGGTGAATTTAAGAAATTAACTCATTATCACAATCAATCAATAAAGAAATGAAGGAGAAGACTGTCTGTCACATCAGGAATAGATATTACAATCTATCAGATGGATGAATACGAAAATATCCAATTGACTTAACTTCAACACTGCGAGATGGATAGAAACTGCTAGCAACGCTGAAGCCAAACATGAAGATATACGAATGCTATCATTGACGAAAGACTGTCATGAAATGAAACTAGAATTACTTAATTCAGTATCATGTGTATGCATGCATGAGTATTCATTCGAATTCATAGGAAAGCAATACATAGAAATACAGATAATCCTATTTAGAAACATACGAAACTAGCAGACAGTTTGGATTAATCGTTGTTGATTCTCATTTTGTGCTCTTATTCATCTAATCATATTAGGCATGAAATTTCGACAATTACACTTTGCATCCTGACATGGCTTCCAATCTAACGTTGATGTAGGAACTAATTTATGAAGTGAAACGCTATGTCCGCAATTCTTACAAAACTCCCCCGTCAAGTATTGCCTTCACTTGTCCATGACATTTTAATGTAAATCGAAAATTAGTGCATATGAATCTTTATTTCACAGTCATTCTTTTTAAAATTAGACTATTTCAAAATTTCATAAACATAATTTTCATTGAAGATACTTCATATAACAATCTAGGTAACCGTCTAAACCCGCTTTGAAAGTTAGTGTTACGTCAGGATCATCATCGACGACAAGTATCATTTAGATAATGGTGATTTTGGAGGTTCTTATGTTTTCGTTTCTATGATAATATCTAACATGATCCGTGATTTTGTAGATAATTAGGATTGGTAAGTGAGGGAGAAGAAGACTCGGAAAGATAATGCCGAAGTTGATGACCACTACCATTGTTACTATAAGAATAACAAAATGAACCAATGTCATTATCTAAGATTGGAAAAGAAATATGGTTTTTGCTCGTGTAAGTATAATTATCTTATCTCACTATTTCAGACCCACGGATTATATAACTTTCTGTATTATTATCGCTGCAAGTCACCAAGGCTAAGATACCATTAACCTGTCCATCTTCAGTCATCACACTATTGATAAATTCAGACTAGGGCTGCCTTCCGGTTTTTTTACTACATCTTTTAAATACATTTTTAACTCGTCTTCGTTTAAGAGTGTGACTCCGGTAGCATGTTCTAATTCTGGAGCCTTCTTTCTTAGAATATAGATTACCAGAGATTCTATTTCCTTCTGTACTTATGAGGAAGATATCTCTTCCAATGGATGATGCTGCGACCTAACAAATCTTCCACATTCCATTCGTAGAGACACCCAGTTGTAGCTGGAGTTTTGAGACTATCGGCATCAATTAGCGGGTAAGTTAATTATTTTGAGGAATAGATAGCCTCATTTGATATCAACTATGAGAAACACATAAGTCTAATGAAAAGCAACTGGATGAGATATGGTACGACACCAGTCGAATGTCCTTCGTGGGCTATTTCGTTGGATTATATGGAAAGGATAAAGCAGTCATGTCGTATAGGTAGTGCTGATAATAAGGGTTTGAAATCTATATGTGAACAATGTGGACTTTGTTATTCTGTGCTAGTTGCAGCAGGAATCAGAGCGCATGAGAATCTAGACTCAAGTTTAGGAAATATAGGTTATTTTTAACCTGGTTATCTAATAAAACTATTTGAGACTCATGTGAGTAATAACAACACATTCAGCTATTCAAGTATAAAATATAACTCAAATCAAGTCAAAGCATCCACTGATCATAGGACTATAAAAATAACATAGGCTCAAGAGAGGAATTCAGAAGAATCATTACTGGTCTGTCTGCCTATTTTGTATATATTATGCCCATCAAAATAATATACTGTCTTCTTATAGATCGAAATGATAGGTTCATATGACACGATGTCTTTACTAATAGATGGAAAATAATGGAGGAGTGGAATATTCGGGATGGTGTTGTACATTACTCATCTCAATGAGCCTCACAAATTCATTGAGAAACTATAAAGGAGGAAATCACTAGACCATGGAAAAAACTTTTACTTCTTTAAGAGCATATGTTAAGACCGAATCCCATAAGCGCAAAAATAGATTCTGTTTAACTTGTGGAAATATTGCTACTACTGAAGCGCTGTTTGATGTAGGTGGAGGTGTTATTGTGATAGAGAAATATTGCGATACATGCGCAAAACTAGTAAAGTAACACACTAACTTTTCTATGAAATTAAAATAATCATAGTACACAGAATAGTCATACCATGATACTTTTATTACTAGCGGCGTATTTGATTCAAAGTCCATCTGAGATTCAGGCCGCGACTCTAAGAAGGGCGGACATATTACCCCTACACGAAGCTCACGATCTATAAGATCATTGCTTGATGCTTCTTCTGTAACTAAGTTGCAGTGTCTGGCAGCGATAAGCAAAGACCAAATTCACTTTCATGTCAGTTTGAAAGCTCTATTTTTTCCTTGCAGTATTTAGAGTAGTATATAAATTATACCTAACATGCAAATTTAACGATTTTGCACTTGTTGTCCTTACTATTGCTATATCATTGACTTCATTCATTAAAAATTCCAATTAATGATATGATCAATGAAGCTGCAATTATACCAGCAGCAACTATTATGAATTTTGAGTTATTGTTCATCTATTACTATAGTGATCGTGCATTAATAATCGTTGGGAATTAGCCCTATTACATTTATACCGACAACACATACATTTATCAACTTAAAACGACTTTTGCCTCATTCTGCACATTTTGGATTACAATATAATAATTGGATTTGGATTTGTGCTAAAAAGTGCGATATATATTATAGACCTACTTGTGACTTCCCGTGCAATTGATGTGAAATAGGTTTGAATCATCGTCGAGTCAAGACACATAATTCATAATCAAAACCAAGCGAATTAACAAAAGGTATCTAACCTCTTATCTTGCACATCCATTTTTAATAAATTCTTTGCATTTTTTATCATGTCTACACCAACCATTGATAAAGACTTCGAGATGCGAGGTGTTTGATACTATCCCGGTCCTTCAATACTCTGATACCCCTTACGGATTCTTATGCTCCATTCCTGTTGTGCAGTTAGCATATTTATTTATCATGCAGAAATCGTGCATACGTTGCTTAAGAAACTAATCCTATAACTAGACACTAGACACTATTAGATATAGACATTTTACAAGACAAAATATGTACAATATATGTATCTCAACATATTAAATACTTAGTTCATAAGATATTTATATCGTTAAGTGTACACTACTATCATGGATATGCAACAAAAAAATCAAATATATGAAATAGAAGAGAAAAACATCAAAATAGCTAGACTTGCTAGCCAAGCCTTCAATACTGGAGATATAAGCAAGGTTCATGAATTTGTTAGTCCTGATTATATCAACCGTGTGTCACTGGGGTTTGCAGGAATAGATGATACATCGAATATCTCTAACCAATTTAGAGACATCATTAAATCCAGATCGAGTCTCAAGGGTCCAGATGAGTTTATAGATACTATCAAATCTTTAAGGGATGCATTTGTTGACCTTCATTATGAAGAACACGATATAATTGCTTGTAAAGATAAGGTCATTACTTTTGTAACTGTTAGTGGTAAACATGCGGGCAACTTTTTTAGTATTCCTCCAACTGGACGCAACTTTACTTATGAAGCAGTACATGTATTCAGGATTGTTGATAGTAAAATAGTAGAACATAGTGCGGTTCGAGATGATCTTAGCTTTATGATGCAGTTGGGTCTAGTTTGTGCTGCTACCGAAGAACATGAATCGCTATTTCAGGCATGGAAGGGTTCTAAATCTAAGTAAACAACATGCTAAATATTGGGTCTATGATGAAAGTGATAATTCTCTTGAAACAACTTACCAAATTTTCATCTGATAACCAAGTCAGCACTTGCCAACTTATATAGTTACCCATCTTAATCTAGTGTTAATAGGTGAGTTGTGAATAATGGAAAGTCATCATGAAGAGAATATGGAATGTCCTTGTCCGTGCCATGCATCAGGCAGTACGTGTTCAGTATGTGCA
>DATBGR010000331.1:0-3466 GCA_036557905.1 Nitrososphaeraceae archaeon
TAATTGAACTTGACAAGAATTACTACAGATACAAAAATGCAGTAGAAGGATTCACGAAAAACTTGAGATGGAATATTATAGCATCTACTCATATCAAGCTGTATCGGGATATACTCAAACCAACTAAGATACTTGGGACTGTTGCTTAGGCTACCACCACCACTGTCAATAGTACTCAAGACCAAACTTCAAAGCTGCTATAAGCCTATATTCATTGGTTGATAAGTACATGGATGTATGGATTCAAATACTAAGTAATTCATAAATGGATATCCAAGACATTCCTTTAAGAGCATTCAATAAAAGAATATACTCGTTTGCCCTTCTAAAGTCAAGAGTGAGAAATATTATAGGCAATCAGACTAATTATCTAAAAAGCTATCTTGTCCAATTACCAGATAAATAGATATACTTTACCCATCCTATATTGAATAATGAACAGCGCCACCGCCATACCGATAACAGTCTTGATAATGCACAGGGCACTCTCATAGATAATTTGCAAAAAGGAGTTAAAGACATCTGGCAAAAACCGATATGCTATAGGAAAAAAATGATTCCAAATACAAGAGAAATTGAGCGAAGCGACCAGCTTTTTCCTTATTGATTCATAATCATCATATCTTTCTATATCATTATATCTAAGGCAGGACTAATACAAATTATAGAGTGATGAAGGAACATTGTTGGCTATTAATCAACAAACTTATTTTAGATTTAATCAATTAATCGCTTGTTTCTAAGTTCTCTTTCCTCTCTTTCAGATGTTTGATGCTCTCTTAGAGTATCAATAGTATCAAATTCTTGTCCACATTCCTCACATCTAAGACTTTCACTTGATGACATCAATATATTGTGTTACGAAGTATTATTAAAAACTTAGGTTGTTGTAGTATTGGGTACACAAAATAACTTACATGTATCTTGATCTATCGTGTTAAAAGAAGCCACTCAGTCTACTGACTTGATATTCTAGTTCTTAATATCTCATAAGTTTTTGCCGCGTCCTTGTCACTCAAAATCAACACAATCTTATTTGGTGTCAGGAATGCATTATGTATAGGGAGTTGGTGATTGTAAAGAATGTGAACTATTGATAAATATATGCCATATACATTTCTCTTGTAATCGCTCTCTTTGTGATCTGTAGTACTAAATCCATCGTTTGATGGAATAGTAATTGTGATTTTTGATAATCCTTTTTCTATTCTTTTTACGTACTTTGCTGACCGTATTCCCTGAGGATTAGAAATTTCTTCATCTTCTACAAATATCCTCAATCGCTTATCGGTCTGAAATAGGCTGTATTTAGTCTCTCTTCCAAAAATATCTGTCAATACGTTTGATATTTGATCATATTCAATTGCGTCCTTAACATCAACATCAACAATATTTCCAATTAATGATATTTTTACTGAAGATTTTGTATTGCCAGTAAGAGTATTCAGATTGTTATTAGCCATACGATTAAAATACGGGTGGTCTAAACTATTGCGCTCTCGTTCCTGCTCTATTAAAGCATTCGCAATCCTCTGTAATCCTACGACAATCGTACCGATATTGACACTGCACTCTGTACGTTTCTCAATTTCAGGTTTCATTTTTTTAGCTAATGCACTATAATTAGCTATTCCTGACTGAACTGCCCAATAATATAATGCATTAGATGATAATATTTCTCGAATTATTTCTGTCACTGAAATCGGCTTGTCAAATAAAGACATTTAGACAATATGTTATTTATATATGTCTTAGTATTAAACGTGTCTCCTGCTAACGAAAAAATTATATATTGTAATATGTATTACACACTGATAGGTGAAATACAATATGTGGAGAGATCCGTGGAGATTTAGTTCGAGAATCTTTGAGGACGTCGATAGAGAATTCGCTGAAGCTGAAGACATGGTCGGTCGACTGTTCAAGACTGTGAGAGAAGGATTTCCTTCTGAAATAAGCAGCATGCCGTACTATTACGGCTATCAGGTTACAGTAGGCCCTGATGGAAAACCTAGAGTAAGAGAATTTGGAAACGTTAGACCAGCAGCAAAGGGACTGATTGAAAAAACAGGCGTTAGAGAGCCATTGGTAGATACATCAGTAGACGAAAAGAGTAACACACTTGTAATTACTGCAGAGATGCCAGGAGTGACAAAAGAAGATGTTAAAGTGAATATTCACGAAAATTATGTCTCTATACACGCTGAAAAGGGTGATAAAAAATATCATTCAGACATACCAACAAATAGTGAACTAGAAAGTAAATCTGCAAAAGCAGTCTACTCTAATGGAATATTGGAACTAAAAATTAAGCTGAAAAAGGCTCCAGAATCACAGGCTACAGAGGTAAAAGTAGAATAACAACAAGAAGGAATAAACCCAACTATTTTTGTATGAAAAAGTTGAATGTGAGGTGAGATAAGAGTATATGGTAAAAGATAATACTTCCAACAATAGTAACAATAGTAGTAAAAAATCAGTACTTAGGATTGCCGAGACTGATCCAAAGTTTGTTGGTAGAGGTATAGCATTAATTGATCCAAAGGTAATGGCGGAATTATCATTATCAACTGGAGATATCGTTGAAATATCTGGAAAAAAGAAAACATTTGGTTTACTATGGTCTGGCCAGCAAGCTGATTACGGCAAAGGATTGATTAGAATTGATGGCTATACTCGAAATAATCTAGCCTCAGGAATTGACGATAATGTGACTATACGAAAGGTTAGTAACGTAACAAAAGCAGAGCAAATAGTCCTGTATCCAACAGAAGAGCTAAATATCGTAGGACTGGAGGAACATTTACCAGAATTACTAGAAGGACGCATTTTAGCTAAAGGAGATATTATTCCATTAAATTTAATGGGTAGAAAAATTGGTTTTGTTATTACTAGTGTATCTCCACAAAATTCAAGTGTAGCATCCCTAGTCGATAGACACATTACTGAATTTATTATTAACTCTGTTCCCAAGAGTGCGACAGGACAGGGTGGCGGCATTATTCCTAGGATTACCTACGAAGATATAGGCGGACTTAAAAATGAAGTTCAAAAAGTTAGGGAAATGATCGAGCTTCCACTAAGACATCCAGAAATATTTGAAAGAATAGGCATAGAAGCTCCAAAAGGTGTCCTATTATATGGTCCACCGGGAACCGGTAAGACTTTGTTAGCAAAAGCAGTAGCTAGTGAGACAAATGCTAATTTCTTTTCTATAGGAGGTCCAGAAATAATGAGCAAGTTTTATGGCGAAAGTGAGGAGAGGCTGAGAGAAACATTCAAACAAGCTCAGGAGAACTCACCTTCTATAATATTTATTGATGAGATAGATTCGATAGCACCAAAAAGAGAGGAAGTTTCAGGTGATGTTGAAAAAAGAATAGTATCACAATTGCTGTCAATAATGGATGGATTAGAAGCAAGAGGTAAGGTAGTTGTTATTGCAGCTACAAACAGACCAAATGCA
>DATBGR010000332.1:0-11995 GCA_036557905.1 Nitrososphaeraceae archaeon
AAGTAAGGATGCAGAATTAGAATCTGTTCTCTCAGCAGCAGTACCAAACCACGTGGGTTTTATATTGTTCTTAAGAACAGTTAAATCGGTCGTGTCAGAATGGGTTATATTTTCGTCAAGCTGAACAAATAGGTTTATACCCGGGTTACCATCTGGATTTGAAACAGGTGCAAGCCTAAATGCTCTCCTAACATCCTCTATAGAGCCAAAGACAGTAGATCCACCATTAGGTCTGTGACCATTCATATAGTCGACTTCTACATACAGATTCTTATGATTAGGATTTGCATCTGGTAGTTTATATAAACGCTGTTGACCATCAACACCAGTATAAGGTATTCCATTTGTTTCCCAACTGTTTTTGAGACCATCCCTATCATCATCTCCGTTTGGATCGACCTGTGCATTTACAGGGCCAATCAGATATGATGAAGACATAGTCGCCGATCCTACTATCAGTATTGCTTGTGCGATAGCTAATAATGTATTTTGGTTTGACTTATTTGATTTGATATCAATCATGGCAACGCAGAAATGACGCAGAAAATCGCTTATCTATATTTGCCAATAAACTATAGTATAGAAAATCGGAATCTTGATCACATTGATCGAGGACACAAAATAGATCTCATCACTCTAATACAACAATTAATACTAATCCTTGGCTTATAATTTTTAGATGGGGATTCTATACATAATATGTTCTGCCAAAAATATTTGGCAGTTGTTAGCTGTTAGTTTCAGCTCAAGTGGTTAATGATAAGTGATCAACTTGGGTCAGCTTTAGACTCATACAGGCTGCAATACAACTTATCTTCATTTATTCCTTAATCATTCATCCATAGCCTTACTTCTGCCCCCGACTAGTTTTGCTACACTTCAAAAATATTTTTCTGCAAGATCTTCATCCTATTCGTGGTAACAGATTTCTTGCTTACTCAAATCCGAACGATCTGCAATTGTATTCAAATTCATAGTGGCATACAATAACTATTGACGACAAAAGAGAGAGACATATAGTTTGTAGTTTTAGCTAATTTATCGACTGGCATATTCAGTTACTTATATCGAATCCATCGTTAATCGAGAATTAGTTATAATAATCCAGTGAATAGCAGGGTCAACCGTGCAATGATTTATTGATTGAGTGAGTAATTAATTGTTAAGTAGGTAGCTTTTTCTTAACCGATTCCACCTTTTCTTCCAATGTATGTGGAGCATCGATCCTTTCATCTAATCGTATTGAAGTTATGATTCTTTTAATTCCCTTACTCTTTACAGCTTCATGAGCTAGCTCAACTGCCCTAAAAATAATTGATAAATTCTCTGATTCTATCAGAGTCCCCATTGGAGTTAGAATGGTTTTTAGACCATCTACTTTAGAGATTGCATCAAATGCTACTGCAACTTCCTTACTCATACCAGTGTACGCTTCCTCCTTCCCGTCTGGTGTGGTGGGGCCTCGTGAACCAACTGGTATTAGACTAACTTCGGCATGTACCAATACTTTATGTACATTTTCCTTGTTAGTAAATTCCATACATAATATCATGTGATTTCAGTCCTATTAAGTCTTAATTGATGATACACATCAGTTTCTGACACTTACTCCTTATCAAAGCACAGTTACCAAATTATTATACATACTCTAGTCCAGAAGGTCCCATCAATTAACAATCTGGTATTTTAGTGTCAAATTGAACACACAACATCTTCAATATCACTCGATTATGGCCGGCCAGCTAGCTAAGCATGCATGAAACTTCTTAATTCTCATGTTCAATTCTCATATAAATCAACGTAGTGGTATGCTTAAGCACTATCAGCAATTTCATTCATATGAATTCATATTATAGAATCGATCTATGTGAATTCAGGGTCTAATCGTGCAGTATAGTTCTATGTTAGGAAGGAGGGAAGCCATAACAAAAACAATTTCAGCTTGGTGAAGCCTCTTGCTTCATCAAGGCAGGGCCCAAAATTACACAAATGGTCCAGACTAGAGTAGAAATATATGCTAATTGTAGATAGCCTGTAGTCTATGGTTGAAATAGAACAAATACTTGAATCAAATGAAAAATATTCGAATGACTTCAAGTATGGAACACTATCGAGTTCGCCTACAAGAAAATTGGCAATACTAGCATGTATGGATACTAGGATTATCGTGGAAAATGTGCTTGGATTGAGTGTCGGAGAAGCACATGTTATCAGAAATGCAGGCGGTATTGCAACCGATGACGCTATACGCTCTCTTATTATTTCACACGAGCTTCTAGGAACGAACGCATTTATTGTCTTGAATCATACAGAATGCGGATTACTCAAATCTACGGACAAAGAATTACAGAAGAAGTTGACTGAGAAATACAAATCTGATGCGAGCACGATGAAATTCTACTTCTTTCCAAATCTGGAACAGAATGTCAGGGAACAGGTAAATAGAATAAAATCGTCCCCATTCCTTTCCCCAGAAATTTCCGTTGTTGGATTCATATACGATGTCAGAACTGGTAAGTTAATAAGGGTATCAGATTAGGAAGTACCGATTAATGCTAGAGGCGTATATCATAATAATTTCCGCAAGTGCAGATTGGGATACACACTTTTATTTATAATTGGAGATGGCATAGTCCCTAGCTAGTCACTATGTTACATTAATTTTGTTATCAAATAACTGTAGCAAATATCGTACTCTAATTACTTGATCTGCTATTTTTGCTTGAAAAACTAAGCAAATATGCATCGCATAGGACTTGCATCATCATTGCTATGTATACAGGACTGAAATAACAAAACAATTCAAATCAAGTAATATAATTTATACCACGTTATATCTCAACAGATCGCCTTCTAGCACCAGTAGTTTAATGACCGATAGATGTTAAAATACGATTCATTAACCCATTCAGATTTAAATTATAATCAAGGTAAATGCGGATCTGGAGCTTGATAGAGTACACTACAAAAAAATAAATGGAAAATTTTTTGTGGGACAATTGATTATGCAGCCTATTCTTCTTGACATTGAGTCATTTGGGTAAAAAAATTACTTGTCCATGTTATTCTTGTAGAGATATTTCTACTGGCGTTGGATGGGAGATAATGTCAAATACTGGCGATCTTTTTTGCGCCAGTTCCACAAGTTCTTTTATTTTTTCCTTTGAAGCGTCAGACTTTACTTTGAATGTAACCTTTACTTTTTCATATCCGTTTCTAACATTCTCAGACATTCCAAGATAGCCTTGAAGGTCTATATCACCAGATAACGCGGTTTCGACCTCGTCTATTACTACTCCTTGAGCAGCAGCATGGTAGATGAGAGTTGAAGTCAAGCAACTACTCAGGGCTGCAAGTGCATACTCCCCGGCATTGGCTCCATGATCTTCTCCTAGGAGAACTGGTGGTTCGTCTTCGTCATATACGAAAGGTCGGCTTCTGGTGTGAGTCTGACCGGCACCGTAAAAGTCGTTGATGGTTATTTGGTTGTGGCCACCCTCAATCCACTCTCCTTTCGCTCGAAAATTGAATTTTGAGAGTATAGGTCTGCTCCTTATGGCATCCATCGTGCCAATAAGCTTTGTAACATTTACGCCATTAACGAATTGCTGCTGATGCTGTTCTTCTTGTTATTTTTCGTTTTCGTGTTTGTTCTCAGATTGATTGTTTTTATTCATGCCATTTGATATCATGATACCATTATATAAATCTACCCTTTGCTGCTATCATGGTATCACACTGATATAGTAGGGGGTATGATTGCTACAACTTTAGCCTACAAAAAATAGAAGTAGAAATACAAGAATATACGAATTGGAATCAACCCCCCTTTCAAGTCGATTTCGATAGGTTGCGACAGTTCCCTTAATATAATAGTCAGAATAGGTACGTAATTATTAATCTAATACATCTAAACAATGATTAGTCCTAACTAAATTTAATACAAACTAATATAGACATCATGAAATTGAATTCACGTCAACATTGACATAAACATAAACATTGAGCAATAATAATCTTGTGTAGCAAGACTAGTTTAGGAACAGCTTGTGCACTCTTTCTTTAGTAACGTGTAGCTTATGGACTTCATCTCCGGTTAACAAAAAGATCTGATCATGTAGTTGGAATAGCTCTAAGATATTTTTTATGCCCGAGTTTAATAGAGTAGCAGTTTTGTATGTACAATATGTCAAGCCAGGCAATCTATCATTATTGTATGATTCTTCAATAGTCAACGCCTGCTTCAAGGCGGCTCTTGCCACATCATTTATCAGAAAATCTAAACAACACACTTGCCTGTTATTAGAGTGTTTAGCCAAATTTTCAATTACCTTTTCACAATATTTTATTGCATTTTTTTGACTATGAATATGACTCCGTGTTTGATGGTCCTGCTGCTGTTGTTTTTGTCTCTGTAGGACCAGATATTGTTCGTCATTATCTTGCCTGTTTGCTAGACTTGCATCTTCCGTGCTAGCTTCTATACTAGCGTCAGTATTCTTGTAATAATATGGCATTACCGTCCCGTCATACCATTTGAGTTTAGACAAAAGTTTGGATGATGGGCTGCCTGGTGGACCACAAAAGCACTTGATCAGGTCGCTTTCTTTAGCAAGCCTATCCATAGATTTTAGCAATCCCGTCATAGAGTCGTCATCTGAGTAGATTACCAGATGATGTTTTCTTGTGACTTGAGATTGTTGATGTTTGAGCCACAAGTCCACCGCATCCTTTACTATCGAATTTATGGAAACGCCTCTTTGATTGGCCATTTCTCCTAACTGTGAATGAATATTATCATCAAAGCCTCTGACTATTAGGTTGTGTG
This sequence comes from Nitrososphaeraceae archaeon, assembly GCA_036557905.1. Classification (GTDB taxonomy): domain Archaea; phylum Thermoproteota; class Nitrososphaeria; order Nitrososphaerales; family Nitrososphaeraceae; genus JARBAU01. The sequence continues at coordinate 4,829 of DATBGR010000332.1, forward strand.
CCACAGCAAAACATAAGATGATTTCATATTTATACATATCGATATCATGATATCGTACACATTTTGAAATATGTGGAATTGTATTATCAGATCAGGTCTCATAAAAATATGATTTGTTATAAATACAAGTGGACAGCATTAGTGCAAAATCCGACGTAGTGAATGTGACGTGCAATATACGAATTGTTGCAAAAAGATGAACTAGCGCTTCACAGGCTTCGAATGTAGAAATGGAGAGAAATAAAAAAAGAGCTATCGACACACTTGACAATTAATCATAGATCCACCTACTCATGAATTGGAATTCATCTAGTTTAAGTCGCATTAGTCTCAAACAAAGTGCGCAGCTACTTTTTAATAAGCGCAATGACGAATGGTTCACAAGAAAAGTTAAACATAATTGTGAATATGAAATGGTTCAAATCGCACATATTTCAGACACTCATCTCGGAAAACGGCCTAAACGTGTAAGAAGAGGGATAATCAATAATGAAATAAGACCTCTAGAAGACGATTTCTATTTAGCATGGATGGAATTTGTAAACCAAATCGCTAATAGCGACCGAAAGCCAGATATTATAGTACATTGTGGCGACTTTTTTGATACCCCGTCTGGTAATGATTCCAGTCCTCCTCCTGAGTATGCCAGAATGACTGCTGCAAAAACCTTTAAGCAGATACACGACGCAAATATTCCATTTGTTATAATAGATGGTAACCATGGTCATTACATGGAATATCACAGTTCTACTCTTAGTGAATATGCATACCTCTTTGATAACATCCACTTATTTACGCATTATGATGTAAGACAAGCAATGATAGAAAAAAAGCCTTTGTTCTGCGATTTTCCTAAAATCAATTTAAGAATTTTAGCTCACCCTGTGATACCTGCGCGATCCTTAAATACGCTGGAATTATACTCTCAATACGAAAAATGGGTATCAATCCAAAATAATAGCCTAATACAAAATATGACAAATGTTCTCATTGCTCATGGAATGATGTCAAACCATACCTTACATCCAAATATATTAGACGGAAACTATGATTACATTGCTCTAGGAGACGATCATAAAGTTCACAAGGTGACAGACAATGCATGGTATTCTGGCTCTAGTCAAATGTGCACATTTAGCGAATGGAACGATAGCAAAGGCTATTTAATTGCTGATATCAATGAAAATACTAACAGTGTGAATATTACATTCAATAAACTACTGTCGGATAGAAAAATAGTTAATACAACTGTTAATGTCTTCCCTGAAGATACTTCTTCTATGGTCATTTCAAGGGTTAAAAGTGTGTTAGATTCACGTAATCTTAACATACGTTATGACTATAGTACTGCTGCCAGAGTAAGAATAGTCTTGGAAGGCACTAAAACATATGGTTCATCTTTTAACATGGGCGAAGTTGAATCATATCTTAATAGATTGACCCTAGATTCCGACGAATACAATATCGTCGAATTTATTTTAGATCATCCTGATAGCCAAGATCAGTTACCTCTCAATGAATTGGAAACGATGAATAGCATTGAATATTTAATAGATAATGCAGAATTAGAGTTCCAAGATTATATTAAATCGGTTAGAGATATTCAACTTAAAAAGGAGAATCTTGATCCTAATCTTCTTGCCAAAATTTTTGTACAGACACTAAAGGGTCACAAGACCAATGAAACTACTTAGTGTGGAAATACAGAATTTTAAGCCTTTCAGAGAGATCATTCTCCCTGACCGGGACATGTTTGGCGATGGTCTATTCCTTATATATGGCAAAAACTCTATGGGAAAAAGTAGTCTTATCGAAGCGATTCTATGGGGTCTTTTTGGAGAACAATTGTTTGACGCACGAAAACGCAGCCTCTTACTAAAAATTGGCCAGAATGAATGCAAAGTCCAAATTACCTTTGAGCTTGGAGAATCTATTTTTCTTGTAGTCAGAAAATTAAATATTGTTAAAAGATCTGGGCCTACAACTTGCAAACCTCAAAGTTTTGTATCTGATGCGACATTATTAAAAAAGGATAAAGATGGTTTTTCTGTAGTAGTAAGTGATCCACGTAAAGTAAATGCAGAGATAGAACGAATGCTAGGCATGACTTCCGATATAATAGAAAAAACGGTCTATGTTAGACAGAAAGACGTGGACAGGCTTTCCAGGGCGGATAGTGTAGAATTAAGAAGTCTAGTTTCGACATTTTTTGATCTGGACGAATTTGATCGTATCAAGGACAATCTTCAAGACAGATCAACTAGGTTGCAGGAATCTATCTCAGGCTTGAAGGAAAGTGTAGCTGCTATGAATATTCTGAATAAAGACTTGAATGAAAAAGAACAAGAAATGAAGATTTGTCGCAGCAGGATCTTGGAAAGAGAACGAGAACTAAGGGAAATGAATAGTCAGCTTTCTAATATTCCCTCTGAAGATGATTTGACAAGAATAAGAGATGTCGAAAGTGAGATCGGCGATGTACATAGAGATCTTGTATCGATTAATTCAAGGATAACAGACATAACAAAGCTGATACAAGCCAGAGATTCTAGATTATACAGATTAAGAACATTAATACATGAATTAAATGCCAAGAAAGATAACACTCGTAAGGAGTTGGATCGTCTACCAGTACTACAAGTCTTACACAAATTATCTAAACTAGAAGTGCAGATATTCAGTACTGAGGCGGGAATCCGGAAAATAATTGCAAAATCTGAACAAACTTCCGCACTAGAACCTTTTGAACGACCTGAATCAACCGTTGATAGATATGAGCAGGTAAGGAAAGACAGGGTAGAAATAGAGTCTGCCATAAAAGAGATCTCTAAAAAAATAGAAAAGATTAGAGAACGATTATCATATAATGAGGCACTATCCAACCTCAAAGCTAAGAGCATTACTCATGTCGAGAGAAATGATAGTTGTCCTGTATGTAGTAAACCAGTTGAAGATAAGGAAAGGCTCATATCATCAATAAGAATTGAAGTAGAGTACACGAACCTCAATACTAGTTCAATAAATCAAGAATTAGTACGAGAATTAAATGATCATGGCAAGTTGGAACAAGCATTTATCAATAACAATAAGCTTGAAAACATTCTAAACTCATTGTTACCATTAGTCGATAATCTAATCCAGTGCCGAAAGGAACTTTTATCAATTCTATCGCCATTTTCTTCAAAATCTATTAATGAATTTCTAAAGTCTTTTAGATTTAATTCTATCAATGAAATGGTTTCATCTAGGTCTATATTGGAATCGAATCTACCAGACTATGATCGACAAGCTGAGTCCCTCGAAGCCGAAATTAATACTGAAAAAGAACAATATACACAATACGAGATTCAATTATCTGAAGAAGAAAATAAAAAGAATCAGGCCACATCTAATCTAAAAAAATTGGAAATTGAGCTAGGTGATATTTATCGCGACTTGTCTATGGAATCTATAGAACAATTGACATCCAAGAATCACAGTGAGAGTATTGAAAAATTGATCACAAAGCGAAAAGTAATTGAACATTCGATCTTGGATTTAAGAGAAGATGTAATTGAACCATTGAAAGAATTATCTGCCAATCTAGAAAGTGACATTACTGCTAGAAAGGCAATGCTAGGTCAACTTAAAATTAAAGAATTAGAAATAAGCCAGAAGGAAAATGAAATTCGGCATGTCAAATATCTTAGAGGGGAAATCGATGGATTTATTTCACACTACGTAGTCGAAGGCAAACTGGTAGAAATATTAAAAAAAGCTACCAATTTCTATCTGATACCATTTACTGATGGTAGGTATACGATTGCTAATATCTATTCTATAACCAGGAGAGTAAAGGATCGAGAATCTCATGGTTTAGAAATTTCTCTATTCGATGCTAGAGACAACCATCTAAAATCTAGAGAACAGCTTAGTGGTGGAGATGAAACTGCCTTAGGTCTAGCATTGAGAATTGCAATCTCCAAACTAATGGGTAGAATAAGACCATTTAGGGATTCCGAAAGACAACTTCCACTACTAAACCTGATAATAATGGATGAACCCATGGCAAGCCTAGACTCATCCAGGCGCTTGGCGATACTAAACAACTTAAAGCAGGACAAGAGCTTTAAACAAGTATTTCTAATTTCGCACACCGACAATATCACAGGAGAATGTAATTCTATATTGCTAGACGAGGCCATAGCAGGTCAAAGACGTCTTACATACAAGCCGTTACAAACGTAATGTAGGATGGCTAAGAGAGAACAAATCCATGTTCCTATTTTTGGTAAGTAATCGTCATTTGAATTCAATTTAGGACTGTCTGTCTCGCTGACTGTCTGTCTGTCTGTCATTAAGGTATGTGGTGCATTTTATATGGTGAGTTTTCTTTAAAGAGACTAGCTGCAATAAATTTACCACAAACTTTAGTCGTTGTTTGCACGAAAATGAAAATATAATATGAGTCAGTAGCCTTTATTAAAATATAATAATAAACTTTGCTAGACCTAAATAACATACTGCACAAGTAACGAATACTCATGACAAATAACCGCAAGACTAGGATTTTGGTAACAGGTGCATCAGGAAGCATCGGCAACCAGCTAGTAAAGCAGCTGTCAAAGTCTAAGGCGAATTTCCGTGTGGGCGTCCACTCAAAGGATAGAAAAAATAAGTTATCGAAAATTAATGAGGAAGATTTTGTTGAAATAGATTATGACAAATCAGACACTACAAGTCGGGCCTGTACTGATGTAGATAGAGTGTTTCTTCTTATTTCAGGTCCTCTAGCATTGGAGCATGTTTCTAAGTTTGTAAACGAGGCAAAAAAGTCCGGAGTAAAGCACGTTGTAAAATTATCTCATTTTCGCGCAGACGCGTCACCTGGAGTTACAATTACAAGATTACACAGACAAGTAGAAAAAGTAATCGAAGAGTCGGGGATAAATTATACATTCTTGAGACCAAATTCATTTATGCAGAATTTTGTCAGGTTCTATTCTCAGTCAATTAAAAGTATGAATTCTTTTTACGTGCCTGGAGGAGATGCAAAAGTTAGTTTCGTGGATGTCCGCGACATTGCATCAGTAGCAGCCACGATCCTTGTTAACGAGAACAATAATGAAGGAATGACTCATATTAACAGAGCTTTTGATATTACAGGACTAGAGGTGATTTCCTATCGCCAAGCTGCTGAAATTCTATCCAATATAACAAATAAGAAAATTAGTTATGTGAATAGTACCGAGGATCAGGCTCTACAAGTGATGAGAGAAATTGATATGGATGAGTGGTTCATAAATATTGCATTAGAGCTATACGATAGTTATAGAAGAGGCTATGCATCAAAAATATCTCCTGCAGTTGAATTGATCACAGGAACTAGACCTAGAACATTTGTTGAGTTTGCAAAGGAATATGCCAGCTATTTCAATTAGACTGGATTACCTAATTAGTACAAGTTTCAGACTCCCCAGGAGTAAAAGACTACAAATAAATCGGTATTTTTTGATATTGAATTAACCCAGAAATCACAATGTAAAATGTCAATTTGGAAAAAATGTTAATCATTATTCAGGAATTGCCGATCCGATATTTTCAAGATATATTATTATGGATATAAGTTGATGCTTATTTTGATATTATGGCCAACTGCCTATGCTAAATTTCTGCTACATCTCCGCAATTTTACTATTTTCTCTAATTCTAAAGAGGTCAAATCTGGTAATGATCATAGGTTTTTGGCTATGCTGAATGCCTAACATCTCTTGTCTGAGTATCCCAGTAAATCTCCATCTAATCAATACCATATCTTTTTTGGATATTGTTTCATGATTTGATACTTCATACTCAGGCGAGCTATCTGCCACAACTAATGCAAATTTCTTTACGCCAGTTGGGCCATGTGTAAACTCTGGAGGAAGTGCAGGATTCCTTAAGACAAAGCCGGGAGCCAGAATTTCATTTGATACATCATAATTTCTTCCTCGAAATATTTCCATATGAAATCGACGAGCCAAGGCTTCATTTTCTTGTTGCTTTTCTTTGGTGTTAGATGCGCTTGCTGGTGCATACAAGATACTTCATATTTTCTTTACACATGGTACTTATTGAGAGTATTATACACCATATCAAACAAATAAGAATATACGAAAAGAAAACAGCAATGTTGTGAACAGACATGGACTGTCTGCATATGATTTTCGAGTGCGTCGTGTTGTAACAAAACCAACTCTGCCCACATTATCATTATTCTAAGGTTATCATATTGCGCTCATAGGACTATAGCACCTACTGTTATTGTCTGCACATAAGCCAGTCCGCCGAAAAAGAAAAATGAAAGGCACAATAAGATTTAAACAGGTGTCTGAAATATGGTCATAGTTGCCCCAATTGAGGCAATCATACTTATAATTCTGCCATTTTTTATTGCAACAATAGCTACGATTATTTATACAAATAAGAAAATGAGAATTAGCAATTACGATGATGATAGCAATAAGAGTACAAACCTGTTTTATCCACTCTTAATCTCAGCTATTTCATATGGAGCAAGCACATTCTGCGACTTCTAATGTATACCAATTCGATCATTCAAAGAAAGGAGCCTGATTTAACCATCTTAAATGTCCATAGGTATCCTTACACTCTAATCCCAATGTAAATATATATACACTCATGTTTACAAAGTATACAAATCGATGCAACTAGATAATGCGATTTGAAACCAAAAATGGTTGATGTTATTATGAATCTTAGCTTATTTCTAGATAGAATATCTGCAATATGCAAATTTCAATTTTTGAGTACAAGTGGTTGCAGGAGTGAGTCGTAAGCAGTGAAGATCAGAACCGCGATTGTGTAATATTCTCTCCTACTACTCATCAGATCGTCACGGAACCTCTACAGATTGCGAGATAATTTCTCAAATCATTTATTGACATGAATACTCACATTAAATAGTCTCCATTAAATAGATATTAAAAATTGATACAGTAATACATTTATAATAAAATGAGTAAGGATTTTTTAAGAAATATGTCAAGAATAAAGAAAGGTTTAGAAAAAGCTGGACATGAAGTAAAGGCAGGTACTGAAAAAGCGGGACATGAAGTAAAGGCAGGGTCAGAGTATGCAGGACATGAAGTAAAGGCAGGGTCAGAGTATGCAGGACATGAAGTAAAG
>DATBGR010000333.1:0-12422 GCA_036557905.1 Nitrososphaeraceae archaeon
TAGACAAAATACCTACAAAATCAAAAATAAAAGAATCTGCTGCCATTATATCTAGAATATCTAATTAATGCTCTGATTTGTCCTCCCCAATATATCGGGATTGTAGTTAGTGTAAACCCATTTAATGAATCAGCTATTGTACCCTTCTTTAGAATAACTAATGAGATGGCATTAACGACCAATCCTATGGTAGACAACGTAACTGCAACAAGCCAAGACCAGCTTTTTTCCGTAAACAGTACAGATTCCGGACTTTTTACAAGTTTTCCTGGTTGCTACGCAAAACATGCAACCGCCTCAATAAATGCTAAACTATCAGCACTTGTCGTTTAATTACTCATGAACAATCTGTCGATGAACAAATTAATGATGGCTACGGATAGTATCAACTGGCCTCCGGCATAATTATCTCGGAAATAGTGTTATGATACGATACGCGGCAGGCCGGATTATAAATATTATCATAAATGCTGAGTCCTAGGTATAGATTGACGTCCCAGGACGATGATGAGTTTTATGTATGTTATCCATCATGAGGCTAGACAGATAATTCGTTTTTGTAGGCAAAGTCTTTCGAGACTTGATGGGTGCTCAAAGGTTACACCCTTCATACAACGAATCTAAAAACCTCGACCTATCGACACAAATCTGCGTAAATTCATGCTAAATCAAACCGTTCCAAGTGGAGCGATTAAGTATGCAGGTTTTACCAAGTCGGCAACATCAACCCATAATCTCGCTAAGTTATTTAGTGAATAAATAGAATTTAGCATTGCCAAGTTTGACTTAGAACTTCTTTGATCTTCTCTGGAAACCTTTTGTTTAACCACATCCATTAGTCTATTAAATTCATTGTACATTTTCACAACTCGTACCGACTCTGTGCTACTTTTGTTTATGAACGCAGTAACTGACTTAAATTGCATCTCTTCTAGACAAGAACATACACCTTTAAGTGATTCATGAAGATCCATCTCGTACAAATAAGGCAAAGACGATGCAAATTCCACCATATGATCACCTGCACTCTCAAGATGATTTGCAGCTATTCTGTAATCGAGTATGTCTATGTTGCTCAAATTAAGCTTTCTCGCCAATTTCTGATCCATCATGGTGCTACGTATTAACCGAACTAACAAGAAATATTGCCGATCTACTTCATCATCTCTACTAGTCATGAGTTTAGCTATTCCAAAATTTTTGTTTATAAAGACGTCAAGTATGTCCCTATACATTCCTGCCACAATCGTGTTCATCCGTTTTAGAATTTTGGCTGCGTCAAGAGAATTAGTATCAATCAGAAATTGGGACTCAATATTTGATGTATTCTCGTCAACTATCTCTAGGCCCACCAATTTTCTCATTGCAAATTTTATAGATTCACTATGTTCGAAGCTTATCTGGCCCTTCGCTTTAATCTTGATAATATCATAGCCTAAAAGATATGCACCATAGATCTGATTTATCATATTATCCATACTTTCATGGGAGTATGGAATGGTAACTGATTTGATCGCCTCGTTAGTGTCTGCAGAAGGAAACACTGAAATGGAATTATCTTTATTTATTTCGACTAGTAATGTCGCCCCCTTCTTCAAATGGTTAAATTTAATCCATTGATTTGGAAGTGAAATCAGCATACTACTTCCGACTTTCTGGATCCTTCTAGCATATCTACTCATTTTATTTATACTGATTAGTACTAATTAAACAGTATTTTTATATTTTCATATTTCATTATATATTTATGGCATTGCCGGTGATGGCGACACCTATTTCCATCTCGAAGGCATATAGCCCTGGCCATATAACTGGGTTCTTTGAACCACAATTGTCCGTGAATATCTCAGAAGATGAGCTCCAAAGGGGATCAAAAGGTGTCGGATTCTGTATTGACAGAGGGATTCTCAGCATCGTTAGGATTTTTGAGGCTGACGCTTCATCATACGACATCACGATTTCAGGTTATCCATCTGGTAGCAATGAGGTATCAAAGTGGGTTATACGGTACTTTCTGGATCTAGTCGACAGGCCGCTTCACATAAGCGTGACACATAATTCTGATATTCCCATAGGATTTGGTTTGGGTGCGAGTGGCGCAGGTGCTCTGAGTCTCTCCTATGCCCTGAACGAGGCATTAGAATTAGGTATGTCTAAAGAATCAGCAGCTCAGATAGCCCATAAGGCAGAAATTGTTTGTAAAACCGGGCTCGGTACAGTTATGTCTGAATTCACTGGAGGTTTTGATATTAGAACTGCTAGTGGAGCTCCTGGGATAGGATCAGTAAGAAAGATTCCTGTGAAAAACTATAAGGCAGTTATTTTATGCATTGCTCCAATATCTACAAAAATGGTTCTATCGTCAGATGAAGACAGACAGTTCATGTCAAAATTAGGAGGCAAGATGATGCAAAGTTTCATTGATACTCCGACCATAGATAATTTTTTACGGGTTTCATATGAATTCTCGAATTCCATCCAATTTATAGATAACAGCTGCAGGTTAGGGATGAAGTTACTGAGATCAGCTGGCTTCGGTTGCGGTGTTGCATTGTTTGGAAAAACTATATTCACCCTAGTACCGAGCGAAGTCGCCGCGCAAGCAATGCAGTGCTTAAAAAGTTTAAGGGGAATTCTAATCGAATGCGATATCAATCGCGACGGGGCAATAGTGCTGAGAGTTTAATTTGAAGACAGACATCCCGATTAATCACCCAAGATTTGTTTCTCTTCAAACTAGAGCGCAGCTAGTCGATGGTTTTCAAAGTGGGCTAGTTTCTTCTGAAGGCCTTATCGCTCATGGAAGAGGAGAGGCATTTGATTATTTGTTAGGTGAAAAAACAAGTAAGTTTTCTGTCGCTGCTATAGAAGCTGCATGTTGCTGCCTCTTAACTGGGGATCATCCTGTAATATCGGTTAATGGCAACTTTGCAGCATTATGTTCAAGAGAGATCGTTAGGCTAAGCAATCTAATTCCCGCGCGTATAGAGATCAATCTATTCCACAGATCGGCCGAACGTGAACGTCTGATTAATCGGGAACTTGAAGAAAAGGGTGCAACGAATTGTCTTGGTTCGTTTTCGAACAAATCTAACATTATTCCGGGTCTGTCGAGCAACAGAAGGATCGTGCATTCCGACGGTATCTACAAGGCCGATGTCATAATGGTGAGTCTGGAAGATGGTGATCGCACACAGGCGCTTGTGAATATGGGTAAAAAAATTATCGCTCTAGATATAAACCCTATATCTAGAACAGCTAGGACGGCAGATATCACAATCGTAGATAATGTAATTCGAGCTATGCCCGTGATTATTCATACCATAAGTATGCTCAAGCGAGAAAAAAGCATTGAATATATGCAGGACATTGTGAGGCATTTTGACAATAATGGAAATCTAGCTAACTCATTGAAGTTAATGAGAAGTGGGTTTGAGCGGCTGTAAATATTAGAATGAATCCTTTGAAGAAGATCACCATTCATGACATTCTACAAAAGAAGACTAATAACGAGAAACTGACCGTTCTAACCGCTTACGATTACCCCATGGCATTTCTCTGCGATAATGCAGGAATTGACATAATTCTAGTTGGCGATAGTGGCGGGATGGTTGTCTTGGGTTATCCATCCACCATACCAGTTCAAATGGACGAAATGTTACTATTCGTAGGAGCAGTCTCGAGAGCGACAAAACGCTCCTTGATTACAGCAGACATGCCTTTTGGATCATATCAATCTTCGGTCGAGAGGGCAGTAGACAATGCAATAAAGCTCATTAAAGCAGGAGGCGATGCAGTAAAGCTTGAAGGGGGTTCAGAAATTTTCGACAAGGTTAAGGCTCTTGTAGATTCTGGGATACCCGTTATGGGACACGTTGGCTTAAAGCCCCAAACATCAGTGTTGTGGAATGGATATCGTACCCAAGGCAGTACGATGGCTTCAGCTCGCAAGATTATCTCTGATGCAAAATCATTGGAACAAGCAGGAGTATTTAGCATCGTACTAGAAATGGTTACGGAGGAGGTAACTGAATTGGTTTCCAAGTCTATAGATGTACCTATTATTGGGATAGGCTCTGGTACTAAATGTGATGGGCAAGTGCTCGTTTTGCATGATATTCTTGGTCTATATCAACAGCTAAGGCCCAGGTTTGTAAAGCGATATTTGGACTTGGCAGAGCAAATCCACGTGGCACTTTCGAATTACATTCGCGAGGTGAAATCCGGTATTTTCCCATCACAAGAAAATACTTTTCATATGTCTCAGGAAGAATATTCGAAGTTGAAAGAAACAATAGGAAAGAATCTTGACAATGGATAGGACCACAATAAATCAAAACGACCACCCATCCAAGGACATTATCGCAAGTTCAGGCGTTGAACTTTTGGATAGGAAGATTGTACTATGCATAACTGGAAGTATAGCTGCCTATAAAGCTGTCGATTTGGCACGCCTCCTTATGAGACACGGAGCAGAAGTCTATCCTGTCATGTCTGAAACCAGCTCATCTATGCTAATCAATTCGGAACTTATGAAATGGGCCACTGGTAACGAGGTGGTAACAAAATTGACTGGAAAATTAGAGCATATTTCATTAGCAGATTATGGTGCTTCGGATCTTGTAATCGTTTATCCTTGTACTGCCAATACGATCGGCAAAATGGCCAATGGAATTGATGACACTTCCGTGACATCAATCCTTTCAGTTGCTGTCGGAGCGAATATTCCAGTAATCATATGTCCTGCAATGCATGAATCGATGTTCCAAAATAAACTCATTCTTGCCAACGTACTAAAGCTAAAACAAATCGGCATAAATTTTCTAGAACCAAATCTAATTGAAGGCAAGGCCAAGGTAGCTGACTTAGAAAGTGTTGTCTCTTTTGTTATCAAGAAACTTGAACGCATCTCACGAAATAGCTGGTTTGATAGCAAAAAAGTCCTTGTAACTGCAGGTGGTACCGTCGAGTACATTGACCCACTTAGAGTAATCAGCAACCTGAGCAGTGGCAAGACTGGTATTTCCATTGCTCGAGAAGCAGAAAGGAGAGGGGCTGATGTAACCCTAATTTTTGGACACGGGTCCACCAATGCTGAAGGGTTACGTAGAGCAAGAATAATTAATGTCGATACTTCGAATGATATGCTTGATGCAGTAACACGGGAACTGTCTAGTTCGGATTACGATGTAGGGATCTTCGCAGCAGCGGTGAGCGATTATACTCCGGCAGATAAATCTAACGTAAAACTGAAAAGCGATTTTTCATATTTTGATTTGAGATTATCCACCACAAAAAAGATTATTGATGAAGTTAGAGAATTATCTAAAAAAATTTTCTCGGTTGGATTTAAGGCCGAATATAATATACCGCCCCCAGTATTAATCCAAAAGGCTTACGAAAGATTGAAAAAAGCGAGGTGCGATATAATGGTCGCAAATGACGTAGGCATAGATGGTTCTAGAATCGGTTCAGATACGATCGAGACTCATATTGTAGACACTAATAAAAATGTCATACATACACCAATACAAGATAAGCCAATGTTTGCAAAACTCTTGTTGGACATTATCGAAGAAAAGATACTGCAACCAAAGTGACTCTACTAACTAGGCTAGAATTCCCTGGTTTTTACTCATTATTCTGCCGATTATCCTTAAACTAGTCTCAAATCTCTACAAGTTCTTTAGTAAACGAATTAAGGCTTTCCGCTCGCTCACCATTAGTATTATTATTATTTACTAAAACTGTGTCTTCTATTCTAACACCATATTTGTTTGTAATATATATTCCGGGTTCTACCGTAACAACCATACCACTCTGGATCTTCTCTACGTCGCCAATCCTGATCCAAGGACGTTCATGAACTTCTAATCCTACACCGTGTCCTGTTGAGTGAATAAAATCGTTGCCATACCCTGCCTTGTCGATAACCAATCTTGTAGCCTCGTCTATGCTCCCAGTTAATTGAGCTGAATTTAGCGCGTCGAGTCCAGTCTGTTGTGCAATCCTCACGGTTTCGTAGATTTCTTTGACCTTCGGACTGGGCTTGCCTAGGAAAAATGTTCTGGTTGCATCCCCGACGTAACCGCCATATCTGAGGGTAAGATCTATGATAACTATATCATTTTGATTGAAAACTCTGTCTGTAACCTCAGCATGAGGATAAGAGCTATTAGGCCCTGATGCTATAATGAATGGATTCATAGACCATTTATATGATATCAGATTCGCACCCAATTTCAACGTTTCATACACTAATGTTGCCTGCAATGAGCTCTCGGATTGACCTGGTCTTACTTCTTTAGTGCAAATTTCATAGAGATTGTCAATTATTTCAGAAGCTTTAGTAATCTTCTCTATTTCTTGTTGTTCTTTTGTCATCCTAGCAGTGAAAAAGGGCTCAGAATCAATGACAATAGAGCCCTGTGGCATATTTTTAAGCAACAATTCTATAACGAGGTAATCATCGCAATCGGAGCATATTTTTCTGCCGATAATTTTGTTCAAAACCTCGTTTATTATAGGCTTTCCGCGATCTGAAGTGACAATTTCACAGAACGGAACTGCCTTTTCTGCCCTCTTTGCCTCCAGCCTCGGTACAATCAAATTGGAACCGTTCTTAGTGCAGACAACTACTGACTCTCCCCAAAATCCGGTAAGATAATAGACATTTTCTGGTCTGAAGGAAACTAGTGCGTCACAATCTAGATCCGATACTAGACCAAGAGTCTTTTCGATATGACTAGTCGACATGTATTGCCTGATATGAGTCGAGTATTATCTTTTTTACTATTCGTGTAATTATAAATACTGGACGATTGGTCTTATCGGATAGATTATGGAATACTTAGTGATGGTGCCTGGTCCGACCAATGTGCCAGAGAGAGTGATGAATGCAATGCTTACTCCGATAATAAATCACAGAAGCGATGATTTCAGAAATCTATACAAAACAGTAGTATCGAAAACTAAGCAAGTCTTTCAGACCGAAAACGACATTACTCTGCTAACTGCATCAGGGACCGGTGCAGTTGAAGCATCAGTTATAAACATGGTGAGAAAGGGAGACAACATTGTTATTCCTGTTAATGGTGAGTTCGGAAATCGTCTGGCAGATTTAATTGATGCATGGGGAGGTCATGCGATTCGAATTGAGTCCGAATTTGGCGAAAACCCACCTTACGAAGCAATCGAAGAAGCATTTGAGAAAAATGAAGTTAAAGCTGCATACGCAGTCTACAACGAAACCTCAACTGGTACAACCCTAAGATATTTAGAAAAGTTAGGAAATTTGTGTTCGAAGAAAGGAGCTTTCTTCATAGCAGACGCCGTCTCAATACTTGGGGGCGATGAATTGCCTGTTGATAAATGGAACATAGATATTTGTGTAACGGCCTCACAAAAGGCATTAGCGGCTCCTCCAGGTGTATCACCAATTTCAATCAGTCAAAGAGCCAAAAAGTACTTGAAATCCAATCCTCCTCCCACCCAATATTTCAATTTGGCAAGATACTTCAAATATTTCGAGGAGAATTTCGAAACGCCGTTTACGCCTGCATTACCTCTATATTTTGCCTTTAACGAAGCACTAGATATCGTGCTAGAGGAAGGCTTAGAGGATAGGATAAAGCGCCATGCAATTTGCGCTGACGCCTTTTATACAAGCTTGAGTTCAATCGGATTCGAGCCGTTTGCAAAACCAGACGCTAGAAGCAACGTGGTGATTGCATTCAAATATATGGACGGTATGGATGATTCTAAATTCAGGAGTATACTATCAAAACAGTTTAGGGTGTTGTTAGCAGGTGGTTTCGGTAAGTTGAAAGGAAAGGTCTTTAGAATTGGATGCATGGGAGAAGTGGACAAGTATCATGTTATGCGAACAGTTTCATCTATCGCTTCAGTAACTAATATGATGAAGACAAAGTCTAATGACGAACCTCTAAGTATAGCAGCAGAAAAATTAAAAGCTATTCCATAAAAGAACAGGCGATCACGTCCTGCGTCAAACTTAATATATGGTAAATCATTAGCGAGTTTTATGACTTTAGACAAGGGTACTTTGATATTAGTTGATTATACTGCAAAAATTAAGGATACTAGTCAAGTCTTTGAGACCACTAATGAAGAAGAGGCTAAAAAAAGCAATATTTATGATGCCGGCAGGCGATACGGATCTAGACTAATCTCAGTAGGGGAAGGATGGGTATTAAAAGGAGTTGACGAGGCGTTGGCTAATGCTAATTCTGGCGATAAATTAAGTATCACAGTGACTCCCGACAAAGGATTTGGAGAAAGAGAGCCCAATAAAATTAGGATGATTCCGCAGCGAAAGTTAGGCGATAAGGCAGATGAAGTAGGGGTCGGTGATGAAATAGAATTAGATCAACGACGCGGGACCGTGAGATATATAGGCTCCGGTAGAGTTCAGGTAGATTTTAATCACAGATACGCAGGACGCATACTTGTCTATGAAGCGAATATATTAAAAACGATCGATAGTATTGCCGAAAAGGCCTTTCAGCTCATAAATAGGAGAATACCCATAGAGGAAAAAGATATAGAAATAAGATCAGATACCTCAGCAATTGATGTTAACATTCCAGTAGACAGTTATCTGTTAGAAGGATTACAGATTATTAAGAGAGCTATATCAGATGATATATTCAAGTTTGTCAAAGAAATCAGGAATGTCTATTTTATAGAGAAATATCAAACTCCGAACGAAGCTTCAACACCTTCATCATCTTCAACACCTTCATTATCTTCAGATAATCAAGGATCAGACGGGAAAGAAGCCGATGCTTCTGATAACAAGACTGCTTAAGGGTGTTTAGTCCTTGATTTCTAATTTCATTGACTTTTGTTAGCAAGTTAGATCATATTTCAGTTCAGTATCTAGTTCAAGAATTCAAACAACCGAGACCGATTGTGCTAGCTTGAGGGCTGATGAGTAGTCGAGCTTAACTTTATCAAGAATGGTATATCTGTCAGGCCGGAGTGATCTCGCCTTGATTAGCGATGAGACTACATGCTGTTCGTTTAGTCCAAGTTCTGTGGCAGTAGTAGGAGCACCAACATTTCGTAGCGTATCCACAACTTTTTCCCAATCGAGCCCATGAAGTTTGGCCATCATAATAGTTCCAACTCCGACCCTTTCACCATGAAGTCCATAGCCATGACCTGCAACATACTCAATAGCATGACTAAAAAGGTGTTCTGCACCAGAGCATGGTCTACTACTACCAGCTATACAAGACGCAACTCCTGCGCTTATCAATGCTTCAATGACTGTACGGATTTCACGGTGGGTATCTTCATACTTCTCGCCTGAGAACTTGTCTATAATTATCTTTGCACTCATGTAGGCAAGGTTCGCTGCGTATGCTCCATAATACTCGTCAGTTTCTTCTTTCGCGAGTTGCCAATCCTTTACTGCAGTAATTTTCGCTACAAGATCACCACATCCACTGGACAGAAGGCGTTTCGGCGCTTCAGAAAGTAGCTTCGTATCAGCTAACACAGCTAGAGGAGTATTGGCCTGAACCGAGAAAGGCTTGTCTATGCCCCTTATTGATACAAATGGACTCGAAATGCCATCATGTGAAGCAGAAGTAGGTACGCTTATGAATGGTCTTCTTAAGTCAAATGCGACCATCTTTGCTATATCTACCGATCGACCGCCTCCAAAACCAAGGATAACATCGGGTATATTAGAATTCATAGCTTCTTCAAGGGTTCTCACAGAATCCATTGTGGCCGCGTTAACTACATACCATGAATCACTGAATGAAAAGTCATTTAGAGACGATTGACATAAAGATTGAACTCTTGGCTTTACATTCCTTCCTGTCACGATTGCGAGGTTCAAGAAATTGTTGTCTAATGCATTCAGAAACGACCCCAAATTCTGGATCACATTCGGGCCTATGAGTATCTTCCTTGGAAATTCCATCAAATGCGTGGAATCAGAACCCATAAGAATTACCACTTCTTGATGCTGACATTGCAGCAATTTCGCAGACGGATGCAAGAACCAGAATCAGCCAATTTTCATCGACCTCTTTAGGAACCTTTGTATTGTTTCCAGTTTTTAATTGCACTCATAGATTGTCATATATTATATTCCCGTGACTGGGTCAAATTTCGTCTCATCTTAGCAAATACTAAAACTCGATATCATTATCATCTTGTTTGTTTCAGTGAGGAGGATTGAAAATATGATTGCACTCAGAAACCTTCCCGGTTTCGTTTTGCATAAAGTCCGCTTCTATACCTTTGTTGCAAGGATCAATCGACATCTCCTCGATATATACGCCTCCTGAATATTGACTGCTAATGGATTTAAAGCGATACATTCCACAAAATGATCCTAGGTTATATCTAATCCTCCTAATATGCGATATTAAATGTGAGAAGACTCTGGTAAAACAGTTACTCTTAATGTCCAAACGCGATCAGTATCGTACAATAACCCGTGCACTATTTCAACGTAATGCCACAGTCTACAGCTGTGCAACAAATATCCTCGCACACTTTACGAAACATCTTTAAATGGCATTACAGGGCTTAAAGTATCATTAAGTGTAGACTTAAGGATTGGAATGTAAAAATTAATAGTGAAATAATAAGTTATGCAGAGCTCATCAGGCAGTGAATCTTCAAAACAGAATATCATGGCAAGTATTTTGAATAACATACCAGCTGATTCAGGTCTTACTAAGATTGTTTATGAAGGTCCCAGAATTGCACTATATGCAAAAAACGTGGAGTTCATTATGAATGATACGCAAATAATTTCCAACATGGTAAGTATCCTAAAAAAAAGGATAGTTATCCGTACAGATGAGTCCATTAGACTGCCTGAAAAGGAGTCTTCTAAAATCCTGCGGCAAATGATACCCGAGTCAAATGGTATTGGAGAAATTCTTTTTGATGACGCACTAGGAGAGGTCAAAGTATGGCTCCCGAGCACCGTAATATCTTCTTATAACAATGAAATCAATGGTGAATTTCTAAAAAAAACAGGTTGGAGGCTAATAATTGTAAGAAGCCCAGATATATTTACAACAACTAAGGAAATTAATGGTATATTGAAAAAGGGTGCAGAGGAACGCTCCCAATTTTATAAGACAATCGGTGAAAAAATTTTTAGGTCGAAATTGAGCCAGGCCGTAGAGGCTGGCATAGTCGCGTTAGGTGGATTTGGCGAGATAGGAAGGTCGTGCTTTTTGTTGATGACCGACGAAAGCAAAGTCTTATTTGATTGTGGAATTAATCCTTATTCACGAGAAGGAATTTCTACAATTCCCAGATTTGATATCCTAGGCTTGAAAATGTATGACATCGACGCGGTAGTTGTCAGCCATGCTCATCTAGATCATACAGGATTTCTGCCTGCGCTGTTTAAGTATGGATATTCTGGGCCTGTCTACTGTTCCGATCCCACATTACATCTAATGTACATTTTGCACAAGCGTTTTATTAATCAAGCTGGACCTGAAGCATTTTACTCTATAAAGGATATAGAGAGCATGATTCTTCATACCATTCCATTGCCATATGGTAGCGTTACGGACATATCTCCTGACATAAAAATCACTCTTGGTAACGCTGGTCATATCATAGGTTCTTCTTTGGTTCATATTCACATTGGTAATGGTGATCACAATTTAGTTTACTCTGGCGACATGAAGTTTGGGAAAACATACACACTTGATAACGCTATTTGGAATTTCCCAAGGGTAGAGACACTTTTAGTAGAAGGAACCTATGGAGGAAGGCAAGACGTGTTTCCCCATCGAGATGAAGCAGATGCTAACTTAATAGGGAGTTTGAATGATACCATAAGCCAAAATGGAAAGGTGTTGTTACCAGTACCTTCAGTCGGGCTTCCCCAAGAATTAATATTTACCATAAATCAATATATGACAATAGGTAAACTGAAACACTCGGTAATTTTGATCGATAAAGTGATTGCAGAAACTACGTCCGTGTATGAGAGTAACATACAGTACTTGTCAAAAGATTTGCAATCAGTATTTTCCAGCACTAACGAAAATCCATTAAGACCGGACAATCTTAAAGTGATTGATTTTTCGAGTGTAGATGATGAGCCTTCAATCATTCTGTCTCCTTCATCCATGCTGACCGGAGGACCTTCTGTTTACTACCTGAAGCAAATTTGCACTTCGCCTATAAATAAAATTATATTTACATCATATCAAATACCTGGAACCCTTGGAAAAAATATTCAAGACACTCTAACCCGCAAGTTGGTCGAAGACGAGGAGATATTAAACTTAGATTTGCAGATAGAGACAATAAATGGCTTATCCTCTCATAATGATTATAATCAGGCATTGGCATACATAAGCAGAATGAAACAAAAGCTAAGGCGAGTACTCATAAACCATGGA
>DATBGR010000334.1:0-2682 GCA_036557905.1 Nitrososphaeraceae archaeon
TCAAGTTATCATTTAACGATCCAATAGATCCATTGTATGTCGAAGCAGACAGAGTAAGAGTATATCAAGTTATTTCAAATTTGTTAGCAAATGCTATCAAATTTACTAAAAAGGGTACTATAACAGTAATGACTGAAATTAAAGAAATCAAAGGCAGTCGCCAAGCTTTTATAAGTGTTAAAGACACCGGCCCAGGAATAGATTCTGAAATAGGCCCACGGCTTTTCACGAAATTTGCAAGCAAGTCGGAATCGGGGACTGGATTAGGTCTTTACATATCAAAAAGCATAGTTGAGGCTCATGGAGGAGAAATATGGGCTGAAAATAATGCTGATGGATTAGGGGCAACATTTACTTTCACTCTGCCTTTGAGTAATAATCCACAGAATATCACCTAGTATTTAGGATAGGACAATTTTGGGTTGATAAAATCTTGGACCAACCGTAGACACCGCAATAACAAATCTGTACTGTAAGTACGAACTTAAATTGTTTCATATATCTTCCCTTGGTATGCCATATGTTTTGAATTTTCAGGGGAAAAAAAGTACACGATGATTTACTTTATGTTAGATGGCATATTTCTTGACGATCAGGGGTCATAGTATTTCGTACGTCTTCCACAACTAACTTCTAAACCAGAATGACGTCTTCCACTGGCTAGAGTTACTCTAACGCCTTATATCTGAAGGCATCATTGGCATCCTTCTACCTGTAATCCCGACTACGGTAATCTCTATACCTATTATTAACAGTGCCAAGCCTACAAAGAAGGAAACAGCAACTGCCCCCGCGTAAGGAGACCCCATTACCAAGAATGATAATATAACAGCTAAGGCACCTGCGCCGATATTAAATCCTCTGGCCCAACCAGGGCTCCCTTTATTCCCAAACCCATATACGAGATGGGAGATACCAGCGAATAATAGACCAACTCCTAACACAATTATCACGAAAACTCCAGTACTTATAGGAAATCCCACAGCTATCGAGCCGAAGATTAGAGCCAGCACTCCGAGACCTACTGTGCCCCACTTTGATCCATGTCTAACAAATATTCCGCTTATGATTTTCTCTATTCCAACTATGATCAAAGCTATACCCATAATGTACACGATTGTGACCACAGTCATTCCTGGGTGAATAAATACAAGTATGGACAAGATGATTGCTAAAACTCCGAAACCAACTAGTACGCCTCGCTTCCAACCTGGAGAAGAATCGTTCATTTAATGGTACACTATATATCAAAAAGGATGAATATAAGGATACAAGATAGGATTCATAATCATCAAAAGTTAAGATTATTTTACCTTTGACACCTTGTTGCTTATGGATAGTAATACACCTGATACGCTTTACTGAACTAAGTACTTTCTTGAGATTTCTAAAGACTATATTGTTATTAATAGCAGTTTAGCGAGCAAGAATAGAATAGCTTGCTAGTTGCGAATTCATACAAAATATCAGGTCTTGATATAAACTGTCCCATAGATGAGATAACTCGGTTACAAGCTGACTAAGATCTTATAGTTGCCTGCAACAGGCAAACTATTAAGAGTTTGAACTTCAATAGATTCCAATAGTGCTGTTACTTTGTTATAGACATAATTTCATTAGGATCTGGCTTGATGGTATATCTCAGATCGAGTTTATTTATGAAAATTGTAAAATAGTCATGTAGATATATATATCTGCAACATATTATATAGACCAATATATATTGGGTCTGGTAACATATAGTAATATCAGTGATATTAGCAAAATATCAATAAATTATACAAAGTCGCACAGTCAAGAGTCATCCAATGTTCTAAGAATGTTTAATTACTGCGATTGAAGGGTTTAATCTATGAGTATTTCAGATGAGAAAGCCAATGATCAGACGGTTAAGGAAAAGACCAATGAGTTGAGAACAAAGTATCCAATTTTCACTGCTATCCTGGAAAGGATCCCAGATATGGATCTAAAAGAAGTCGTTAGTGTATTGGTACTAGTCGAACCTGTAAGATCTTTATTAAGGACCCATGCTACAAAATTGACTTTCATAGGGGAGGACAAGGCACTTGATCAAATGATTGAGGAAAAGATTAATGAGTTGAGAACAAAGTACTCCACGCTAGCTGGTATTCTTGAAAGAGTACATAAAATGGATTTAAGAGATACCGCAGTTGGGTTGCTAGGAATTGATGCAATGGAGTCACTGCTAAAACTTAGGATGCTAGTGATACTTGCATCCTAATCTTCTACATTTTCTATCATATTAGACTATGACAGGTTTTGAAAATATAACCGTGAAGATAGCAAATGCAAGATACCTCGTTTGTTAATCCATCGTATAGATCTTGGTTTATAAAAGTCGATAAATCTAGTTTATAACTTTCTAAGAATTAATCATTGAATCACTCATGAGACATCTTGCAAAATGTCATCACAATTTCTGGTTAAGACACTAGCGAAATATAAATAAGACTAATCAATATAGCAACCATTTTTGGATATAAGAATAATATATCAATCTATCTATATATGCTGCGAGACATGAGAAATAGCGATAATATCAGCCAAAACCCTAAGAACGCTCCAGATCAATGGGCTCAAATGGCCTCTGAAATTATAGATAAACTAATAGGTACTAATACATCTACTTCATTCAAGTTTGATGACCTCGAAATTGACATC
>DATBGR010000335.1:0-6475 GCA_036557905.1 Nitrososphaeraceae archaeon
TACCAGATACTAAGAAAATTAGCACCCCGGTCTGATGCAAGTTCTTTTTCAGATGCTGTTGTGTTAATGGATACGCCAGGCGCATTCCTCCCATCTCAATTACAATCACTTTTGCTAGAATACATTAGATTTGTAGTGAGGGAAGAAAATGAGCATATTCAATTCATCATCGTAACAAGTCGCTCTGATTTATTTGATAATGCCATTTCTGAAGAACGTTTTATGCTGATGCCATCAGAACATCTGGCTGAGGATTCCAATCAGTTGGTGAAAGTTTCTGATGCGAATTTGTGCCTAATGCATTAGGAATCCGTAAGAAGAAGAATCAATTCCACAGAAGAGAAAGTTCTTGTAGTAGTATTGCTACAGTCTTTCTTTGGAAAGATACTTCTCGGCATGTTCTAATGCTCTTAATTCAAGTTGAGTTAAAGATGTGCCAGTCATTTCTTTAAATTGTAGTGCATTAGCAATAGCCTTACCTCCATAATGGTTATTAAAATATATTCTAAGAACTTTGACCTGACTTTTTATTTGGTTTACTTTTTCAATCCAAGGTTCTAATTCTTGTTTTGAATACAAATAATTATACCAATAATGACCTTTAGTATTTCTACCATGAAACCTAATAAAAGAGTGATCTGCAGTTATTGCAACATCAGACAAGAACTGTAAATTTTCTTTTGCTGGTGAATCTGTAATTACTGCTGCAATATTATACTGCTTTAACATTTCCCATGGACCTTCTGTCTTCCATGAAGGATGTCTGAATTCAACAGCATAATCATACTTGTTATTCTTGTCGGTATAAGGTAGTCTGTCAAGAAAACGTTCTATACTTTTGAAATTATTGACAGTAAAGCTAGGTGGTAATTGAAGTAGAATAGCCCCTAACTTATTTGCTGATTTCAGTGGGGATATCTTGTCAATAAATTCTTCAAAGTCTGCAATAGCACCTTTTTCTATGTCTAATCTTTTTCCATGTGTGATCGTTTCTGGCACCTTAATGGAAAACTGAAATCTCTCAGGAGTAGCTTTGGTCATTCCAATAAACGTGCCTTTGGTCATTTTGGAATAGAATCTGTTATAAAATGTGGAATCCATTTCTGCAGTTTCAAAGAATTGAGAATAGTAGCGTAGCCGCTTAGTTTCCTTATCAGGGTAGAAAACTTCTGTCCATCCTCCACCCTTATCAGGAGTATCCGGATAGTTCCAGCCAGAACATCCTATGAGAAATGAGGAGGTTCTTTGGTTATCCTCTAAGATCATGATTATGAATTATGTATGTATATTTTAGGTTATTAATTGAGCTTTTTTTATTTGTTATTTGTCTCCTTGTTTCTTACGTCGTAAGAATAGTAGTTGTAGTCTATCTTCTATCAAAGATATGGCAACTACTACAAAGAGTATCAATTTAAGATATATCATTACAGATTTCTATCAAAAATCTTCTACAATTAGAGCTGTTCCTATAGAGCTAATTGATATGCAAAAAGCCAATACTACTTATAACATAAGAAGATATACAGAACTACTTTCAGAGGCATGTAACTCAGTTAGAGTCCTTCGGATACACATTGCCATTGCCACCATCACCATCTCATCAAATTGGATTACAATTATCTCGTATTATTAATGCTTGAGTGCTTGAAAGTGCGGAAAGCTCTGTATTATGATAAATATAAAAACAATTCTAGTCACAACATGCATTTAGTGTTGAATAAATTGGAAATTCCGAACTCATAAACCCTTCCCATTCACGCGCCTCATAATATACAGCATATATACATAAATTATATTACCAGTCTACATTAGGGCGCAGTATTTTGAATAAGTTAGGTTACCAACAAAGGGTAAAGAATGAAAGAGCTAGCTTAGGGAGCTTAACCTGTAGATGTAATTCCTTAGCAGAATTGTCGACTCTGCTAATGATATCTATAGATAGTAATAACAACTAGTCCAAGCGAGCGCTGTCCCCGCTTAGGAAATTAAGGGATAGCGCCCTCAGAACGTCTCGTAGAGATATCTGTAGGTCCAAGACCTTGATGAGCTAACTTAATTGAACTAAAACTAAAATAAGTATGAGTAACACCTAAGCCTAAAACTAAACCACCAAAATCAAGTAGGATATCTCCTGGGTCTACTTTGAGCACATATAACTAACAGTTCAACCATCCTCCTCGATACCAATACCCCCAAACATCATCGGAGTGGATTCTAGATATAGTGATTGATAGAAGATAGGGACTTAAAGTTGCTTGAGACTAAGTCTTATAAGTATGTATGACATCTTGAAAAAATGTGCGGAAAGCCTACACTGCTCTTCTGATTCTAATTTCTAGTATATGCTTTTACGTCACACCATCGGCAATGGCTGACACTAAGTATTTGAGGACTATTATATCTTATAACGGCAGTGGAACAATAGGTTTTAGCAACGGAACTGATATTTTGAGCTTTCCAGATTACAGTACATCCCATTATAATGGCACTTCTACTCAGAACCCTTCTCGATTATCAATTTACAACGGGAGTAAAGTCTTGACATTTGGAAATGAGACTAAGAAGCTGCTAGTAAATGGGTCTACTATTGATCATTCATACGGACAAATTATTTTTAATAATGGGAGCGATACCTTGACGCTTGGCAATAAAACTACGAGACTAACCCTTGATACGGGTTCTTCGTCTCTGACTCTATATAATAATAGTAATAATAATAACATGTTAGATATTCAAAATAATACACATAGAATTAGAATTAATGGAACTGGTGTATATTATAAACATGACTTATCACTCACACCATCCTCGCAGGGAACGCCAAGTGGCTCGACTTCAGGTCAAACAACTAGCACATCTGGTCAAAATGAACCGCCCCTAAACAAAAATGTAGTCTCGCAGGGATTTATTTCCTCATCACCAACCAAAATTCCTGGTGAAAAAGGCCAAACTGCAACTATATTAGCTCCTAGAAGTGATAAAGCAGTATATTCAGGAATTCTAACATATCAGGCAAGTAAACCAGTAAAGGTAGTAGTATGGAACAACGTAAACCCTGATAACAAGACTGCAATACCTAAGGAATTTGGAAGCCAAGGAGACATGGTCAAATTGGGTAATGGCACGGTAGCACTTACAACATTAGGATCATCCGGCAAATCTGGTTCGGTTCCATTCACAGGAAATGCGATTGAACTAGTTAATAGTGGTGGAGGCAAGAATAAAGGTTTCACGGCCACTTATTCTGTAAACGTAGTAGGAACCCCAAGTAAGATGGTTAATAATCTTGAAAGCATTGCAGCAGCTGTAGCAGCGGCAAATTCGACAGGATCAAGCGGCGGTGGCAGCGGCGGCATTGTAGATGGAGGGGACTATGTGCAAATTATAAAAGCGTCTTTTGGTATTCCTTAAAAATAGTGACTCTGCCAAGAATTAAGTACTCCATCACAAGAATCACACAGATTTCCATGACACCAGCTCTTAGTATAATAAATGAGTAACGGCCATCATCTAATGGTATACTTTTGTACTGTAGCGTGATCTTATAATTTTACATTTATCCAATACTAACTTTGAGACATAATAATGCAAGCTAGTCACCCAAATTCTGACCATCAAAAAAATAAGAATTTAGATAAGTATAGGAGCAAAGGTCACAAGAATGTTTTCTGCAATTGGGATTTTTGTGTTTTCAATTCCACAATGAAGCGGATTAGCATTCCTACCAAATATTGATCTACTGTAATATAAAGGCTGACTACCCGATGATATTCGATAAATCTGAACTGTTACAGACGTACTTGAAGCCTCCATCTTCTATCGAAAGACCTTCTTGAGAGCTCTGAATATCCTCAATTCGTAAACATTTATCTTTATCTTTATATACAAGCTAACGTCCATTTCAGCAAAATATCTGAGTTAAAAGTCAATTATCATATTTTACATGCCATTTATAGAATAGAAATGCCAACGCCTTGTACTTGTGAGGTTTAGACTCAAATGTTAATTTCTTCTATGTATTAATATTACTAATCGAATCCCCTTTAGTTATCCCTCTGTTCTACAAACCGGATAGTATGTCTACGGTGAACTTCCAGGCCGAGGCAAGAAGAATGAGGACAGAATCGTAATAACTACACCTACAATCGGAATAAGTAGGTCGCTTGATTCCTTTATCTTGGTTTTTAATGACGGTTTAACTAGACCTGCTCCTTCTCTCCAGTACGAAAGGAGAGTCAACATGTGTCTCATTGGTTTCAATTCATCTCTATCATTAAATGAATCTATAATAGTATCAACTAATATGTTGTTACTCAATTGAGAATTTGATAAAATTTTCGAATATACTGTTTCTATATCGTAAATTTGTGAGCCAGTATTTCTCTTCAGGAAATTGTTATAGCAATTTAAACTCAATTTCAGATATCTAGCCTTATTCAATTCACTAGTGGTTTTATTAACTATTCTTAAACAGGCTTTAGAATAATGATACCAAAATTGTTTTCGAGAACGTTCCAAAAGCAATTTGAGAAGGATTGAAATTGGCACGGCCAGGATTGTAAAAATTATATGAATCAATGTATCAAGAAGTTGTGGAGAAATCCCACTTGATTGAACCAACTGCATTATGCATTGGTTAACTTCATTTCTCATTTGACACGGTTCACTACCGGGCATCGCCCCCCCTGCTTTAGAAGCATTCCCCGAAGGCACTGCTTTAGAAGCATTCCCCGAAGGCATTGCTAAAGAAGCTTTTAATTTCCTTAGTGGCTCGCTTATCTTAGACAGAACTAGATAATGTAAGTAATAAAAAATTATTATTAATACAATTAATACAGCAAGAGATGCATAAAGGATGTTCCTAATATAACGATATTCTAAAATAACATTATCGGATCCTCTCTTTGCGAAGAATCTGTCAGAAGGATATATCGCGGGATAAACGGCAAAGACCAATAAGATTGTTATTAACGAGATTGGGGGATATTGTATAGTGATAGGTATCACCATCGGAGATTTGGTGGGTATCGTTATTGTACTTACAAAAATAGTTTTAGGTTGAAAGAATTGGCTTAAAAAACTAGTTGAGGAAATTATAATAATAGTGTAACATAAAGGGATAATGATCCAAATAATAATAGTGAAAACCTTTGCTGACAAGAGTAAATCTTTTATGGTTAAGGATGCCAAAACAAGGACTTAGTCGAAATAAAGAATTTATCATTTTTATGTATTTCACACGATTATTAGATATACATTTTCTTAAATTCACAATATAATATCGAGTTTATGAATTTGCATATGTCAATGATCGATTAGCATCATAGTTAAAAATAGATACTAGTCGCAAAAACGCTGAGCTAACTTCTGGAATTAGTAGATTAAAATGTGTGCTTTTGACGTTAAAATTCAACTGCATATACATGCTCGCACTTGGCATTGTTACGCGTATAATCTGGACATGAACAGGTCCAGCCTGATTTGGCTGCGATGACGGTATAAGCGTTGTTACTAGATTGTGATCTTACTGTATAATTTAATTCATTTATCATTGAAATAGTGCCACTTGCTTGAGCTATCAGTCTACCTATCTCTTGATGGGTTAACTAGTTGTCTGCGCATCTTTAGGCACCACGCGCCTGATGATTTACAGCATACATAAATTATATTACCAATCTACATTAGGGCCCAGTATTTTCGATAATATTTATAACCTGCCATTTCTCATATCGTATTATAACATTATGTCCGGTTAGGAAATCCGAGGTTGTCCGATATGTTAGACTTATTGTATATTAATGGAATTAATATGTTGATCCGCATAGACTAGCTGCTACTATCTATAGATATCAGTCTGTAGATTTGTATTTGACTCTGTTATTACATCGGTCATTACGTGACGAAGATGTTGCCCTTACAGTGGTTCTGTGAGCTTCACATAGGAAATGCTTACAGAAAAAATTGTTTGCTGTGACTTTAGCGCTCGGTCGTGTACAAAAGATGATATTAGGGATATAGATGTGGAGAGTTGTTTTCTAGTGTTACTAAGACTAATACTATGATTGATTGTCAATCAAATCCAGCATTTGTCCTTAAGGGAAATTATAGATAGCTACACCATCGATACCGTACACGTCTACTGTCCAAGTTCCTCCTCTTGGTGCAGGTGGATTTAAGAGCTTTTGTCCAAAAAACACAATTAGATCACCGGTTGAAAGTGCAACTTCTAGTATAGTTTGAAGTCTATGCTCGCTGGTAAGAACTGCAACATTATTTTGTGGTGGATCTCGTAATCTAACAATTGCATGACAACCAAGAAAATTTGGAAGAGCATATCCCTCAACAAATGATACATGACCAAATAATTGTACTGTCTCACATGGTGAAAATGTATTTTGTCCTGAGCCAGATAATTTAAGATCTTTAATTCCTGAATTCTTACTCATTTCTTTACTATCTAAATCTGTCATTTTTT
>DATBGR010000336.1:0-3735 GCA_036557905.1 Nitrososphaeraceae archaeon
AGTAGAAGTAAATATCACCACCTGGTTTAATGGGTCCTGTTGGACCAAGGGGATCACAAGGCATTCAAGGAATACAAGGATCACCAGGAACAACCAAGAATATTACAATCAGGTATGCAGACAGTCCTCCAACTGAGATAAAAGGAATAGTAAATAGCACCGCACAATGTACTTCTGATGAAAAAATAATTGGTGGCGGATTTAGTATAAAAGGGGGAATTGGATTGATTCTAGCCAGTGAGCCACAAAATAATTCATGGGTAGCACAAGCTGCTAATCCAATTGATATCAATGCTAATGTCATGGGAAATCTGACAGCTCATGCAACATGTATCAAATTGGTATCATCTATTCCATAAAAATACAAGATAACAAAAAAATGAAATGTACCAGCGCAGTATAAGAAGAAATAACTCCAGGTGACATTTTTCAATCTAAAGATAAGACTTAATCCTACCATAACACCGGTCAGCCCAATAGCCTTTAAATTTCTCTATGCAAAAGAGAATCACAAGCTTGAAATTCATATGGAATTAAAATGGACGCCAAAATAATTGCCTCATTTCGTTGGCTGTCTAAAGATGGCAAACTACTTTTAGCTGCAAGAACGCTAAGAACATTTGCATATGGTTTTCTGAGCGTAATTCTTGCAATCTATCTAAAGTTAGTTGGATTTGAGGATTTTTACATTGGTTTAATACTAACTGCTACTTTAGTTAATAGTGTAATCTTTACTCTAATTGCTAGTTTTTATGCAGATAGAGTAGGTAGAAGAAAAATCCTAATCATGTATGCAGCGTTAATGTCTATATCTGGATTAATATTTTTCCTAACAACTAATTATATAGCATTAATCATATCTGCATTAATAGGGACAATTAATGTAACTGGAACTGAAACAGGTGCTTTCCTTTCAATAGAACAAGCAATATTACCTCAAATGGTTAATGATATAAACAAAAGAAATACGGTCTATGCTCTTTACAATATGGTTGGAACCTTTGCCATGTCTGCAGGTATTCTTCTTTCCGGCTTACCACAAATACTTGCACAGCAGTACGGATTAAACCAAATTGAGTCCATTAGACCATTATTTCTACTCTATAGTATCATTGGACTCGCAGTATTAGGAATTTACTATTTGATTTCAAATAAAGTAGAGGTGGTGCAGACCAATAGTATGAGGCATAAACCACTGAGAGAAACCCTATCACCAAAATCCAAGCAGATCGTCGGCAGACTATCTTCTCTATTTGCCCTGGATTCTTTCGCTGGTGGTTTTGTCATTCAAAGTATAGTATCGTTGTGGTTTTTTACTAAATTTGGCGTTGATCTAACAACACTATCTTATATTTTCTCTATAGGAGGAGTTCTTACCGCATTCTCGTACCTGGCAGCCGCAAAAATTGCTGATAGAATAGGACTGATCAATACAATGGTCTTTACGCATATCCCATCTAATATTTTGATTATACTTGTCGCATTTGCCCCTACTTTTCCACTAGCCGTAGCGTTATATCTTGCCAGAATGGCCCTATCTCAAATGGATGTACCCACAAGGCAATCATATTTGGTTGCAGTAGTTAAAGAGAATGAAAGAACCGCAGCAGCAGGAATAACCAATATTTCAAGAAATATCACACAATCAATATCTCCATCAATAGCTGGTTATATACTACAATCACTATCAATTTTATCTGCCCCCTTTGTATTAGGAGGCGCATTGAAAATTGTATACGATGTCGCATTATATTTTATTTTTAAAAGTGTAAAGCCTCCGGAAGAAAGAGACTGGGATTAGCACTCATCCCAATAGTAAGCACACATTTCGAGCAGTAGTAACACACATCGTCATAATAATTGGAATTTTGCCCATGCATTCATTTACACTATTCTAATTTGTTCATAATAATTATCATTATCTGTTTGCGACAATACATTATGGTCAGGTCAAGATGAATAAAGGACAGGTAAGAATTCTTACATTAAACACCATCTTAAGTGCATTAATAGTTGCAGGTATCGTATCCGTTGCCCTGCTTGCTCATTGTCTGAATGAAGATTTTTATGAGGAAGTTTTTGAACATCATAACATCAAGGTAATCCTAGAAACTGCCTTAACTATTGGTTCATCTTCAGTTGCAGGATTCTTCTTAGAATTGTTAGTTGTTTATTGAGAAAAAGAGAATAAGATATCGCTGATTTTAGCGGGGTAATGCCTTGATTAAGAAGCCCGAACAAATTCATGTTTACTCTTAACTATCATCAGTATATAGGAGGCTGTAACAGGAATAAGAAGTAAGTACGCAACTGTTAGAACTGGATCATCTACCTTACCAGACGAGAGAGTATTAACTATATATCTTACAAGTATAACTGTAATTGGAACAATTAATGCAAAATATGCAGTAAGATATAGTCGCCTTGTAAAGGTAGACAATTTATGTTCCTGTCCAATGTACAGTCCAAAGATTACATACGCTAATCCCATCATGAAAACAATAATTGTCAGATTTAGCTGGATAATGCTTCCTTGTTTTGACTGTTGCAACAGATCAATTATAGTATCAAGGCGATTTTCTATTCGGGAGCTCGTATTCTCAAATGATTGCTGACCAAATGACATTTATTGAGTCCAAAGGGTATGATCAGATCCTAATAGAGTGATTAAGAGCAGCAGTAAGACTATAATTAATCGAATTGGTAACAATCAAGGACCTAATATATGAATGACTATTAAAGCTATTAGATTTGCAGCCCGCTGATTAAACTGAGTGTGTAGGTGGTTGGATTAACATCCTCAAGACTATATTAACCTCCTAAGCATTGATCTGAGACTGATTACAGATCTGTTGGCTTCTAATATTCTACAATATATCAGATATGTTAACATTAAATGGATAAAGAAAAATAATATGATAGACAGTAATTAAAACAATCAAGGGTGTAGAATGGGATAGTCTGTCAGCTAACTAGCATTAACATGTACAATACAATAATATACTATTGTTATAGAATTCTGCCTCTTAATTTTGAGAATTGATCTAATTTGTAAGGTTATATATAATGTTGTATAACAATATATTACATATTTCAGCTTATGTGTGGTCGTTGGTGACTTATCAATAGAAGATTTCTAAATGTTCTTCTATTGATTCCAGCGATAGTCTATTGATCAAATTTGAATAACTTTTTCAACTGTTTTATCTATACTCAGTATGCAGAATATTTCGCAAAACATGCATAGATAGACCTCATTAATCTCTATCATATTGGTTTACCCCGCTCGATTTAGAAGGTCAATCTGCGATTCTATATTGTATATAAGAACTCAAATGAAGGGGATGAGTTAGAATAGAGTGAGCAATTCTATAAAAAATATATAGATAGACATGATACTAAATGAAAATAACGTCAGTTTGAGAATGATACCAATGGAGTTATGGGCGATCGAGTGAAAGGCTTTTCCTCAGTTCGATAATTCAAATCTCTATCTTGGAGATGTTAGGCTGATTCTTGTATTTGGATTTGATTTCCACATATTTATCCAAGTTTCAAAACTTAGATGGTATACAAAGCAGATCAGTATTTTATGCAGGGCCATAGAAAATCATAATAAAAATGGCAAATGCTAAGACACAACAATCGTATAGTTCTTCATTGTTTGTGAAGTACTACTTCTCAGCTATTGTTATATTGTGTTTACCACGTTCTATAATACGTTCTGCTATATGC
>DATBGR010000337.1:0-7452 GCA_036557905.1 Nitrososphaeraceae archaeon
TCTAAAGTTAGCATATTATGACTTCGAAATCGAAAGTAGGCAAATTCGCTCATTGTTATGATTACTACTATTATTACAACAAGCTTGTTATTATTGATCTTGTCTTGCAATGACTTCAAAATGACAAATTTTTAATCTCGATTTTCTTGTTTACATTTCTCAAACTTCTAGTCCTATATTATGATATAAGAAATTCATTTGGTAGATCAAATATGCACTATGATAGTGAAATTCGACGCATATTCTTATATCATTAGGTGCCGATCAAGCATCATAAAATGATGAAAAGATTTATGATCTAGATTTTTAGCAATGTCAATAACAACTTTAAGATTATTTATCTTGCAGTATTCACAAGATCCTTCTTGCATATAGTTGGAAGTAAAAGCACGAGGATCTAGGAAATGACTTTTAAGCACTTATTGTCAAGGTGTATTGATGTTCTTGTAGGTAGATTAATCAAGACCGGTTTTTAGTCGACCATATAACAACTATTATATATAAACAATTTTTTAGAAACAAATCAAAATTGAACACATTAGTTATCAAGGGTATCGATCTATGGCTAAGCTAAAGGTTTGGTTGGTATTAATATTACTTTGGGTTATTATTGGATCCACATATATCGCTATAAAAATTGCGATCGATACTATCCCTCCATTTTTAATGTCTGGAATAAGGTATGCATCATCTGGTGCGCTTCTTATAATGGTATACATTCTAATTCCTTCCCAAAACAACAACTATGGGATTAATCGAAATCAAAATCATCAGGTCAGCCATCGATGCAAACTTGTGTCAATACTTAATAAGAGACAATGGAAGGAAGCAACAATTATTGGGTGTGGATTGATACTTGGCGGACAGGGATTATTGACGTGGGGCGAGCAATATCTTTCATCTAGTGCTACTGCACTCTTATTTTCGACAGTTCCCATCTGGATATTACTAATTGGGAGAATAGTATATAGAGAAAAGCTGAAGAAGTTTACTGTACTTGGAGTTATTACAGGTACCGTAGGCTTTGTTATATTGATATTTCCTTCTCTGGCAGCACAATTTGTAGAAATAGATACTTCTAATACGAAATCTGAATTTGTTGGTATAATCGCATTAGCAATAGCTGCGATCAGCTGGTCAGTCGGATCGTTGTATTCATCTAAAGCAGATCTCCCTACCAATGTACTGATTTCAACTGGTATGATGTTATTTGTAGGTGGAGTATTTTTAATAGTATTGAGTATTGCACTAGGCGAGCTGCAGAATTTTCATGTATCTGCAATTTCTATGCCATCCATGACTTCGCTATTGTACCTAATAACTGTAGGTTCAGCAGGATGGGCTGGATTTTTCTGGGTCCTTAGAAATACATCAGCATCATTAGCCAATACTTTTACATATGTAAGTCCAGTAGTGGCTATTATTTTGGGCTGGGCGATACTTGATGAAGCAATCACTCCTCAGATAATAATCGCTACCGTGATAATAATGACTGGAGTAGTTTTGATTGCAAATAAAGGTAAATTATGATAAGTCTCCATTGGACAAGTCATAGAAACAGTTTCAAAATTTTATACACCGATAGTGAGTAGCGGATAAATTCTGACCTACTATGTATCAATCAATATATTTTCTATCATGGGGCGCGCCACTTTCATATCTGGCTGATAAATACTTATTTAAAGTCCGAATATTTCAAGATATGATCCTATTTCTTTAAATGAAGCCCGATGATAGTCATTCATATGTTCAAGTACACGATAAATGTGATACCCATCACCAAGCAGATTACATTTATGGCATTTAATTCTATAATATGGATCAATTCAAGTTCTGTACGCCAGCAAAATATCTTCATTATCAGCTACATATTCATATATAGATAAGGGCGTCTGCTACTAACGAAAATTTACTATACAATATATTTAAGCCAAATTATTTTGAGGATGATAAAAAGGCGCTGCAGAAAACCTTGTTTATGTAAATGGTAAATCCATTAATCCTCAGTGTTTTTTATTGTCATCATATTTCAGGAAAGTTTGGCGATCCAGCCCAAGTCCTGATCGGCGTGACCGCTATGGACCACAATGCTGAAAGGGTTCAAGTTGATAGGCGTGATGGAACTTTGGCCGAATACACACTGATGCCTACTGCTGCTGTTACGCCAGCCGACGGTCTATCTAGAATCGATTCTGCCCATCTTGTTGTTTTAATGCATTATATCGTTCCGTTCGGGGGATTGTTACGTGGCAGGCTTGCTGTCGGTGAGACGCTTGTCGTGACATGCGCAACGGGGCATCTATGGTGGCCCAAATTCCGCCCCAATGATCTGACGTTGGATCTTCCTGCAAGTTTGTCACAAATCTTACTTTTACAAACTTCACTAATATAATTTGGCATTCCGGTATTTTGATCTATCTTTGTAATCATATCTATAATTTCAATTCAATCCAGTACACTAATAAATAAAAATATAATTTTGAATGTTTCTGATGGGGCTTATTTGACAATGAATATAACAATGAAAGTGTTTATCATTTGTAATGCTTTTGACTGATATACACATTTGAGAGAATAAAAAATAAGTGTCTATCTTTCTAGTCTACCTTTATTTGTTTTCCTGTAGGCTTGGTCTGATCTTTTTTCTTGAATATTATTTCAAGTATTCCGTTATTGTAGGTAGAACCAGCTGTTTCAATATCAGTTTCTTCAGATAAATCAATGACTTCATGGTACTTTCTGCATTTTCGATAGTTTGTACTTCAACTGAATTATTATATGCACTTATCTTGATATTGGATTTCATAACTCCGGGCATTTCGACAACAACTTTTACTTCTTTATCTGTTGTTGTCACATCAGCTAAAGGTTCTCGTTCTGATGATATTTCTGGTGCCATTCTAAAAAAGCCTCTATTGCGTAACGGAGTTTTTACATTGCCAAACTCTCTAACCTTTGGTTTACCATCAGGGCCTACTGTCATTGAATATCCATAAATAAATGGACCATATTCTCTTACTTGACCTCTCCAGGAGTCTCATATTCTCTTATCAAATCCTTTGGGGCTCTATTCTCCATGGTTTAAACATATCTTGAACTTCAGCTTCCATGTCTCTTCTCATCTCATCAATGCTTCTGAAGATATCCGGGAATGAAAGTCCCCACCTACGATTTCGCCTACTGCCTCCAAAAAATCTATTGAACCAGTCAAATGGTTCTATATCACCATCTTCTGGAAAGCTCATGCTATTATGTAGAAACTTATTACTTTTATATTTTCAAAATATGGCAGGTCATAACTAGGCAGGACTGAAACTACAGCAACATCCCAAAATTTATCTGGGAGTCGGCGAAAATGCAGATAAATAGTCTTACGTTTACGAAGAATACGTTAAGATTCTTTAAAGCACATCACAAGAAAAAAATTCATGGCAGCGTGGGTTACATCTGTATTTCTGGCTACTCCACAATAACTTAATGATAAGTAAAGCGGCTGATCAAATACGGGGGACATGCTATTCTTCAATATAAGCAAAAGCCTATTTAATCGTGTTAAAATATATCGACTGTAGGCTATTCTATGTTGTTCAGACTATACATGAGCTATTCTCAATGTAATGATAACAAGTGAGTGATTTGTGAATAATGGATAATCTCCATGAAAAGAGGAAATGGAATGCCTTCAAAAAATTAGAGAACCGAGTAGCCGTCATTACCGGAGCGACCAGCGGTATGGCACTTGCTACTGCTAAACTATTCGTTGAGGAATGTGCATACATCTTTACCACCGGACGCCGCCAAGAAATGCTAGACAAAGCAGTCAAAGAAATCGGCAAAAACAACGTCACTGGCGTTCAGGGTGATGCCGGCAATGTCTCCGACCTAGATCGGCTGTTCGAGATAGTCAAAAAGGAGAAGGGCAGTATCGACGTGCTCTTTGCTAGTGCAGGGGTTGGTGAGCTTAACAACCCGCTCGGCTCCATTACTGAGAAAGGCTTCGATGATACGTTTAATGTCAACGTTCGAGGGACCTTGTTTACCGTTCAAAAGGCTCTGCCGCTTATGAAGGACGGTGGGTCAATCATTTTGAATAGTTCTATTGCAGGAATGAAAGGATTCCCTGGTACAACTGTCTACAGTGCTAGCAAGCAGCTGTCCGTTCATTCGCACGGACTTGGATTGCCGAACTCAAAGGAAGGATCAGGGTCAATGTCATCAGTCCCGGGACTATAGATACTGCGATATTCGATGGCACTCCTCAGGAATTGAAGGATGGATTTGTTTCTATAATTCCAATGGGTCGAATGGGCAAGCCCTACGAGATCGCTACCACTGCGCTCTTTCTCGCGTCAGATGATTCCAGCTTTGTTACTGGCATCGAGCTATTCGTCGATGGCGGCACAGCACAGGTCTAATTGAAAACACAAATCTAACACGAAGGATTTTATTCCATTTTTCATCCTGCACTAGTAGTCGAAATCAGATTGGTCCATGTGTCTAATAACTAGCGAACATTTTGCTAACCTTAAATCTCGTTCTTCAAAACGATCAAACTTCGCTACAAATACAGCGTTATATAGAGAGATTTCGATGTGACTACTGTTAACAGATTCAAAAATAAGTGTAATTAGTCAAATAATGATGAAGGATGAGTAATGATTTATGAGCAGCAGCTGCACTAGAAATGACAACTATGAGTAATGCACGCAGGGGACTTCCGCTAACTAGCTCTAGTACTGAGAAGATATTTCCTAAATTAACGCCGGCTCAGATTAGTCGTATTGCAGCGCATGGACATATACGTTCCGTACAGACTGGTGAAGTGCTAATAGAACAAGGAGATATCTCAGTACCGTTCTTTGTCATAACCACAGGCGAAGTCGAGATTGTACGTCCTTTAGGGGCCCATGAGACCCTTATTACTGTCCATGGTCCTGGTGAATTCACAGGAGAGGTTAACATTCTCTCTGGCCGCCGGTCTTTAGTTCGGGCACGTGCTACTAAGCCAGGTGAGGTAATAGAACTGGATCATCAACAAATACGCGGTTTGGTACAGACTGATGCAGAGCTCAGCGACATACTGATGAGGGCGTTCATCCTACGTAGAGTAGAGCTAATATCTGCTGGTGTTGGAGACATTGTCCTTGTAGGGTCAGCATATTCGGCAGGTACGTTGCGGATCAAAGAGTTTCTGATGCGCAATGGACATCCATATTCCTACATAGATCTAGAACGTGATCCTGATGTACAAAATCTTTTGGATAGTTTTCAAATTTCTGCCAGCGAAATACCAGTATTAATCTGTCGAGGCCAGCTTGCACTTCGAAATCCCAATAACCAAGAAATCGCAGACTGCCTTGGTTTCAATGAGTCTATCGATCAAACTCATGTTCGAGATCTTGTAATCGTCGGAGCTGGTCCCTCAGGATTGGCGGCCGCAGTGTATGGCGCTTCAGAGGGACTAGACGTTCTTGTGCTGGAGATAAGTTCCCCTGGTGGTCAAGCAGGCTCAAGCTCAAGAATCGAAAATTACTTGGGATTTCCTACAGGTATTTCTGGCCATGACCTGGCAGGTAGAGCGTACCTCCAGGCACAGAAGTTCGGTGCACATATGTTCGTTGCTAATGCCACACGACTCATCTGCGACCGCAAACCGTACGTTATCGAGCTTGAGAATGGGACTAGAATTTCTTCTAACACTGTTATAATTGCCACTGGTGCCCAGTATCGAAAACTTCCATTGGAAAACCTGTCACGTTTTGAAGGTGCAGGAGTCTACCATGGTGCGACCTTTGTGGAAGCGCAGTTGTGCGGTGGAGAGGAATTAGTTGTAGTTGGTGGAGGAAACTCAGCAGGTCAGGCTGCAGTGTTTCTGGCACAGACTGCAAAGCGTGTACATATGCTAGTAAGATCTACCGGTTTGGCTGCTACTATGTCACGATATCTGATTCGCAGGATAGAGAATACTCCTACGATCATATTGCGACCACAAACAGAGATTGTAGCAGTAGAAGGAGGCGATCATCTTGAATCAGTTTATTGGCGAAATAGCCAAACGGGACAGACTGAAAAGCATGAAATCAGACATATATTCGTCATGACTGGTGCCGATCCAAACACTAGTTGGCTCAATGGCTGTATCGCACTTGATGCTAAAGGCTTTATAAAGACAGGTCCCGACCTTTTGCCAGAAAATCTGAGCACAGCAGGCTGGCCACTTACCCGTCAACCATACTTACTTGAAACTAGTTTGCCAGGTGTTTTCGCAGTCGGCGATGTGAGAGGCGGCAGCATTAAGCGTGTTGCATCTGCAGTAGGAGAAGGATCAATAGCAATCTCATTTGTTCATAGAGTACTCCAGGAATAGGAAACAGAATAACTACTGTCTATTTCTATTATCTGACTTTATCTGGAATTTATTAGTCTGTGGCCTAATTTACAATGAAGCATTATTCAAATCGGTCCTGACTGTTATAGGTGTAGATGTGACAAATCATTAGGCGTGACTTTGCTAAATGCTTATCTGCCATAATGTAGCAGA
Source organism: Nitrososphaeraceae archaeon (assembly GCA_036557905.1). Taxonomy (GTDB): domain Archaea; phylum Thermoproteota; class Nitrososphaeria; order Nitrososphaerales; family Nitrososphaeraceae; genus JARBAU01. The sequence goes on from DATBGR010000337.1 coordinate 6,542, forward strand.
GGGATTTGACATTAAACAATAGAGGAATGGAGGACTTATAATCAGCCCAATTATATTTGTGTTGATGATTAATGGCTCACTAGAAAAATGCATGCCCTTAGCATTGATCACAGTAGCATATTTGTAAAAATCGTCTATCATCTTCATGGATAATGTTCTATTCTCAGATGATAAGAGCCTGTCCACTGTCCGCAAACCCTTTCCATGAATCTATCTCTTAGTAAGAATCTCTTCATTCGGAAAGAGGCTTATAATAACACATCTGTGGAATATTTGATGATTTATGAAATGAATCCCAAATTAGGATAGGGAGTTAGTTAAGCCTGATGCAGTCGAATTAGTTAAGCATATGTGAAAATGTTAATTAGAAGACTCGGTCTGTCTTATTATGATGTATGAACGGATTAGGAGATGGATCTAGTCTTCAGAATATCGGCATTTCTTTCGTAGTTAAAATTCGTAGTAACTACAACCCTTTATCACTTATGCTATTAGTAGCAAGTACTGTAATTATTCCTCCAGTTATTACTGCTCAACCAAGTTTTGCCCAGCTAGTACCACAAAAGGAAAAGGTTGTCCTAACTGCTATTATTGTACAATTACACACAAATCGTGATATAGGAAAAACGCTGCTTGATCGTGCACTCACCAATTTGAAAATGATGTATCCAAATTTGGATATTCAATTAAAATATTTAGAGTATCCATACAATCAACTTCAATCTCAGTTATTAAGGATACTCAATGACACAAAGGCCTCTGGATCAGTCGATCTAATATCCTTGGATCAAATATGGCTTGGAGATTTCGCTCAGAAAGGACTCTTGACTGATCTTACTAATTATACCAAGAATTGGGGGAGACAAAATGACTGGTACGACGAGAATTGGAATGGTGGAATATATGGTGAA
>DATBGR010000338.1:0-3721 GCA_036557905.1 Nitrososphaeraceae archaeon
AAGGTAAATCTGGTGAAAATGGACCTCCGGTAGTCATGTTATCCATAGGTAAGGGCAAAATTACATCAGGGGACCTGCAGGGGCCATTAAGTGGAGAACAATTATCCAACCTAGCCAAACTTATGCAGGATAGGAATACATACGTTAATGTGCATACCCAGCAGAATCAGAATGGAGAAATCCGTGGACAGATAGCAGGTTCCTGAAAATAGATAGTGGAGATTCGATGTTTCATCAAATAATGTTCGGTTACTGAACACCGATTCAACATCACCGGCATATTACGTCAATACTAGAGTACTCTACAATTAATATCAATATAATGGGTCTATGCTCAGACACGTAATTTTCTATTCCCTATATAAGATAGGAAGATAACGTAGAAACATCTCAGTAAACCTATGATTTAGTTATAATATAACCAGCTTAATTTTAGTAGTTGTCATTTTTGAATTTTCTTGTTTGTAATGATATAGACGATTACGTTATTCAGTAATATAAGCAGGTTTTTCCTTCAGATAACAGTATGTGAAACTAGAAGATAACAGTTGGTTGGGTTTGCATATTTCCCAATACCTATTTTTAACCGATCACCGTAAGATTGGTTATAAACAAGAAATGAATAATGTGTGACCGATTTCCATTACCATGTCACTATATTACTCGCACTTTTACCGTTATCACAATTCTTGTATATCTACCCAAACGAAATCATTGTCCAGATATTAAATTCAGAGTAGTATGTGAACCAGGCCATACAGCATAGTTTTCAATTAACTGGCCTTTTCCATCAGGATATATTACGTTTATTCTATATACACCAGATGGTAATTTAAACATGAAATGACCATCATGGGAAATTGCTGAGTTTTCGGTATAGCCAGCAGATTTCTCTAAAGAATCAACCAAGCCGGAAATTTTGTATACTGTTACCAAACCGCCATCATTACTAGTTGCCGCTGCTGCCGACGGACTGGTAACCTCACCATTTATCATTCCATAGTCTGAAGTTTCCTTTAATATTGATGATGGAGTCGGAAAGAAAATACCTGTATTCGGATTGATAATATCTCCGTTTACACCAAGATTTACTAACGATGCCACTCCTGCTGTAGCGACTAGAATACAGAGTGTCATTTTAAGACTATCACTGATTAGATAATTCTTTCTGTGCTTAAACGGAATGCTTAACTGATTGTCATATTTAGACGCGATATTTGTATTGAGTTTATGTTGTCTATTGTTATCAACATCGGTATGTTCTATTTCAATTTCTTTTTCTGAAGGAGATTTAGATTGTTTCTGCACTTCGAATACATGTTCTAATTCTTCTGGTCGATATTCCCTCGCAGCTCCAACTGAAGTCACTGTACCAGTATAATCACCACATATTTGTAACACAAAATCAATATCATTTAATGCCTTGAGATTTTCAAATGTCAACTTTATGTTTAATACATAATGGCTATTATGATCATATATTGCGGGAACAGAACCACCAGATATCGAGATTAGACACTCCCTGAACTTATCATGTTCTACCGCTATTATCCCTTTGTCTGTTCGATTTATTTTCTTGGTAAAAATTTCTATCATGTAAATTGGTTGCTTAATATGCGGATTTTCCTGAAGTCTCGCAAAAAGATCATCTATAAGTCTAGGTGTTACTTTAGGCAGTATTGTATTATAAGCTTCATGCAGCTTTAATGATTGAAGAAATAATGCATTTAATTCCACACCTCTTGATCCCAAGTCAGAATTTAGTAGATCAAATATCTCTCTTCCAAATTTTGCTTCTGTTATTTTGCTCAACTTAAACAAACCTCAATTGTTTGTATCTTTGCCTTAATCGTACCAAGCTTCATTTAATATGAATATGCCAAAGATTTACATAATAGATTATCTTATGCCAGATAGTTAGAAATAGACTTTAATTATTATTCCTAACATCGCATAATAATCTTGTTTCGTAGAATATGAGAATATTGCTATCTTACTTTTTAACAAGGGAGATTATCAAATTAGAAAGGAGAAATAATAATATCATCTTCTTAATATATCTCAATGGTGTGACACTTTTAGAATGCTATTCCTGATGGCCCCACAATAAACTTGACTTGTCCAATATGTGTTACCAGGACTAGGATTATTGCTATTATAAAAAGATACAAGATAGATAATCATAAATAATTATTTTAAATCATAATTCTCAATCATTATAGTCTATAGTGCTTACAATGATATATTTGTAACTTGGCGTTCATACGTGGTATGTTTGAAAAGTCATTTCATGATTCAAGAAACGAAAACGAATACAAAAATAAATCAAGAGAAGCAAATGATGCAACAAAATACATAGTTATGTCTCTTGCAATAATAGCTATTATAGCAACTCTTGGTTCTGTTGGAAACACTTTTCTTAGAAATGCATCACTAGGCGATTCGGATCAGGAATTGGATTCAGTTTCGCTTTGTAAAGCCAACGCACTGAATTATGAGCAATTAGGATATTATATAGGAGGTGCATCTCAATTCAATGCAGTTATCAGTGCCTGTAGTGTTGGTATTGGTCAATGAGTATAATTTACAAGAATGCGGATTGCCCTTTGAGTTTGCTTATTACCTTACTAGTATTTGTTGTGATGACAATATTTGTACTAATCGTAGTAGTAATGGCTCACACAGCAGTATTTGCTTGGGCAAAAGCTACTGCTACATATAATAATACGCCTACTTCAACTATAATTACCCCTTACATAACTATAGCATTTGTAGGTAATATTTCCCCCGAAGCTGGATTAGATCATACTTCAGTTGCAGGTATAGTTACATACGATGCGACAAGTAGTAGAGATTTTGAACAAAAATTAGTCACCCTGGATTGGGGTGATGGAACGAGTAGCCATGCCAAAATAACCCGGATTTCCTCTTCAGCATCTCCTGCCGAAAGTAAGTGGGGTCCACTATATCATAGGTATGATTCTCCAACTGCAGCTTCCCATCCTCATGCTATAGTTGCCTCAATGCAAATACCCTCATATTCATCGGTGAATAATGGATTTGTACAGATAAAGAGCGATCCTTATCTCATAAATGTCCAGAAAGGTCCAATAAAAGTAGCTTCAGTGGATTCACAAAGAAGCAGTACTTATGTTGTATCTAAAAATGATGGGCTACTAATTAATCTCGTTTCGCATCCGGTTAATGTAATTGCTTTGACTATACTTGGATCGGTTACCGGATGCAGTATATATATGGCCAGACACAGACATACCAATCAAAATATTGCGTCTACGGTAAAAGCCCATAGAGATAGAAATTAGAATCCCCCAGAAACATGTCGGAACCATGTACTATTAATTTGCAAATCCATAGAGATAATTAATTATTAATACCTTGAGTTCCTGATTATGGGAAAGAGGTTAGATTCTAATCGCAACAGTGTAGATATATCTATTATCAGTACTAACATATTTTCTAGCAAGTACATAGCTCAAAAAAGATAGTCATCATAGTTTGTTTTACATAATGCATGTTAATGAGCGGGAATCTTATACCTGATAAGCACGATTTGTGATTAATAAGGTATTTAACATTAATATTTATTCTTCTTAAACTATTATGATCTAGAGAAGACTATATGAACTCATAATATGTTCTACTAAATCGTAACGTAGTATTAGTGTTAAGGATACTGTATGATTAACCACACGTAGCGCTG
>DATBGR010000339.1:0-23780 GCA_036557905.1 Nitrososphaeraceae archaeon
TATATTGTTTTAATCTGTATTTGTGTAGCGTAATTTACGAAACAAAATCTTTTGATATCATATTGATCTCGAGGCAATCTTTTTATACTTACTAAGTATATTTATTATATTAATGCAAACCGGCTTAACTAAAGATATTGAAGACAAAGCAAAGAAAGTCATCGAAGTTCTTTATGGGTCCAACATACAGCAATTTAAGATTAGAGAATTTTTACCTTTCCCAAATGAAACAAAAAGAGAGGCATGGGACGTACAAACTACATTTCTGCTCAATAAATTGCAATATACAGTAGATCTCTTAATTCAAGATAATAATGGATATATTACCAATGCTAGACTTATTGATACCATGATTCCACTATAGTGGATTATAATTTTTTGACTAAATATCAATTTTGTAGTATTATACAAATACTTAATAACAGACAATCTGACAATATGTAATCTTGTTATTGTTTGTCAGTTGTGAAAACGATTTGGAGAATTCTAGCATTTCATAATTGCAACGCTTACTTTCTAAAATTAGAAGTCCTTTTTGGTAATTTAGTTTCAGCATCGTTATTTGTCTGATTCATTGTACAATAGTCTTGCTAAATGAGACACATACGAATTATTCAATAATGTATGGAATAGACCTGATTAAATAAGACTATTAGTCAATAACTGATAAATTTATAATAAGGCAGATAACAAATGCTACCAAAATAAATATCGTTTTAGTTCATGGTGCAGGAGCTGATGCATCTTCATGGAGTAAAGTAATTTCCATTCTACTAAACTCAGGACATAAAGTTATAGCAGTACAGCTTCCTCTCCATTCTTTGGCAGATGACGTAGCTACAGTAAAGCGTGCAATTGATCTATTGGGTGGACCAACTATTCTTGTAGGGCACTCATATGGTGGAATGGTAATCTCAAACGCTGCTTATAATAATCCCAATGTCAAAGGTCTTGTTTTTATTGCTGCATTAGCTCCTAAAGAAGGCCAATCTGTCAGTAGCTTCACTGACCTCACCAAGTTTCCAAAAGGATCTTTAATAATTGATAGAGGGGGCTTTGCATATTTTAACCCAAATTTGTTCCATAATTCATTTCCAGATATTGATCCTACCCAAGCTAAGATCCTGGCCGTTACACAAAAACCAATTAACATGTCAATTTTTACTGAAAAATCTGGTCCACCAGCTTGGAAGCAACTTCCGACATGGTATCAAGTATCTGAAAACGATCGCAATATAGCTCCTGATGTCGAACGTTTATTTGCAAAACAGATGAATGCTACTACTATCTCACTTCCCTCTAGTCATCTTTCGCTTCTATCTCATCCAAACGAAGTCGCCCAATTAATTCTAAATGCCACTAAAGGAGTCGCCAAATAGCATAACGGAGTAGTGATTTCTCCCTTATTTGATAGTACCAAACAGACAATCTATGGTATAAAATGGGTCATTTGAGTAGTGCCAATTTACATATTATAATCTGGCACGTCACACAGTTACAAATTCCCTTATGGGTTCCTCCAGTTGCCGACAACCACATTCATTGCACCATCATCTATTAACATACCATTGACAGCACTTCTGAAGCCAAAATATCCTAAATGGTTCTCTCCTATTGCATTTATAGTACAGCTGCCAGGAATAAATGGATTAGGCAAATCGCATTTGTGATCTCCATCTGAATCATCTATGTTACGTATTTCATTTTCAACGTTAATATCTCTATATATTGATGATGGTGGGGAATCTATTCCGGCTTGTTTTCCCTGATATCCCAGGGGCAAATCTCCTTCAAAAGCAGGATAGTAAACCGGAGGAAATAAGGCTGGCTTCAGCATGTTATCCTCGCGATCATACAAATTGAAGAAATGAACAACCTCTTTTTGTATAAACTTTCCATAAACTATGTCATCATCCAAAAAAATATCGCCAGTATCCGATGGGTTTCTTGATACTTTTTCGTCATCTACAGCAGATCCCATCAGATGTACAGAGGTTATATTAAAGTGATTGGTATTCCATGCGGTAATGTTATTTAGACCCTCTAATGTGCTCATCACTACTCTTGCGCCAAGTGAGTGTGCAACTAATCTGACGCTAACGTCTTTGTTATGCTGGTGCATGCATGTATCCACGTAATCAAAGATAAATTTTGCTAGTTTTGGCCCATTTTCATTAGCTATCATTTTTGCATCAGCCCATGTTGTATTCGAATCCCAACTAAGACCTACTATCGGAATTGAATACCGATTATGTTCAAGGGACATCTTTACTCTATCAAATCTTTCTTTGGCCTGTGTTTCATTTAGCGGCCACCCATGTACAATAATTGCTATCTCATTTGGACAATTATTGAATAATTGTTGGATATTTAAAAGTGGATATTTGTTGTTATAACCATTGCCTTGTACACCAGTAGGATAAGGTAAGTTTCCTCTTGTGGTAATTTCATAAGGCTGTACTGTGGTTGTGGTTTCCAATTGTGCTGATACGGCTTTAATATTAGGAAAAAGTAAGCCAGAAGAGAATAAAGATGATATTATTAGTAGAATAAATGCCAATATTACAAATATCCGAAGCTGTAGAAATTGTTTATTTATATGTATGTATGACATTATTCCACGCGAAGCTTTACAGGATATTACACTTATGAGTTACGCACTTGAGATATTATTCCTAGCTGAATTTGTAATGGGGTTGTGCCCTTTTAGATACCTAGGTTGTTCGAGCCTTTCATTTATTGGCCATCTATTAAAATCACGCAATAGATAGTTTATAGCAGGTCTTTGGTCATCCCATCGCTGCACAACCTTAACTGTCTGACCACCTTTCGAATTTATAATTCCTAGAATCCTTACTAAGGATGAATTTATAGAAGGTTTATGTCGACGATCTCCTTTTTTATTTGTAAGAAAATCTTCAAATTGCATAAATTTAGTGGTGAGATCTTTTATATTAGGATCTATAATTTACTCTAGAGAATTGAAACTCAAAAGGCTTATTCGATTCCTATATTTTAGTATAATATGAAGAGTAAGTCGAATCACTTTTTTAGAAACCATTGTAATAGATGAAATAGTAACAAAATGCATAAACTAAATTGGAGAAAAACATTCTCTAAAATACTTCTAGTCATACACGAACCAAACACATCTATAGATGCAGCAGCAGATTATGCAATAAAAATTGCTCAAGACTATGACGCACAATTAGTTATTCTTCATGTCATACGAACTGACGTTAATTTGCTTAGTGTAAATCCTCCAAGTCACATAATGGAAGTGAGGAGACAGGCAAAAGATCATTTCAACAAAATAGCTGAAAAAATACATGAAGATAGCAACAAAGAGAATATTCTAAGAATGAAAACAGAAATAATTACTTCTGTCAGAATTGCCGATGCTATTGTAAGCTACGCTAAAGACAAACACATAGAATTAATTCTTATTGGAACTAGAGATAGGTCTAAACTCAAGAGTATGCTACTTGGGGATGTTGCATCGGATGTTGTCAGATATGCTCATTGTCCCGTATTAACTGTAAAGTAGATGAGGTGACTTTTTCGCATACCTAATCTTGTTATGATTGAGCTCATACTGGCTTTGTATTGTATAGCTGAATTCGGTAACGAGACCATAAGCAGGCGCGCCCCACTAAATATCTTATTAGGCTTCTCATGGTACCGCTAGGATCTTACTCCTCTATAGACACTCTATTGGGCGCGCTTTATGATAGCTACATACATGATTTACAAGATCTGTGCCAGTCTAACAAATCAGCACGTACGTTTTGCCAATCCTTATATTAATTCAATAACAGAGTAGTTTGTTATTAATTGAATCAATTTGACTTGGAAAAATATGTGATAGGAAAGAATGGATATAAAGTAGCAAATGTAAACGGACATAATATATTCTACAGTGAATCAAAGAATAAGGAAAAGAAGCACGTTTTATTCATACATGGTATTGGAGCATCATTGGTCAGTTGGCGAGATATCCCTGATGCACTGTCAGAACATTTCCATACAACATCTGTCGATTTGATAGGGTTCGGCGGAAGTGAAAAGCCAACTACTGCAGACTATTCTATCAAAGGTTTTAGCCGGTTTATTTTCGATTTTCTTCAGGCAATTGATCTAAAGGATGAGAAGATATGCATAGTGGGTCATTCATTGGGTGGATATATTGCATTACAGTTTGCAACTGAAAACAAGGATCTAGTAGAAAAACTTGTATTAGTAGATCCATCAGGAAAGCTGGATGGGCCAACTCCTCTATTAAGTTCATATCGTGATGCTGCAAATGAGCCTATTCCAATATTGAAATATGAAAAATTGAAAAGGGTATTTGAGGGCATGTACTCATTATCCTCAGCTTTGCTTCCCATGGTTGTGGGAATATTTCTTGATATCATTGAAAAGCCAGGAGCGCTATATGCATTTAATTATGCATTCGATGAAAGTACTCGAAAAGGGATTGGATCTGATCAGTTAAAGGTAATTGAAGATGTCCCATGTTTAATCATATGGGGCGCTAATGACAATTTGATCAGCCCCAAGGAATATGCCGCGAAGTTTTTACAGGATCTTCCAAATGCTCACCTCCAAATTATACCCGACTCTGGTCATGCACCATTTATTGAGAAGACGGCTATTGTATATGAAAAAATACGTACCTTTCTAACATATGATAAATTGGATAGATGAAGTGCATTTCGCGCGCCTCATGATAGACATGTTCGAGTCCTATATGTTAAACGCATTGGGTATAAATAGAACTAACTATGTTAGCTTGCGTAGACGTGTTGCTGCTATTATCTATAGATATTATTAGTAGAGTCGACTAGATTGATTTAAGCCCAGGGGTGTGTGAATCAAATTTGACATGATTTTAAGGCCCAAAATAATAACAATAAAACCACTCATCGTTGAAATATTAACGAGCCGTTGGTCCAAATTTGGTGGGATTTGTCTCCGCATGTATGGGGAGTTTGGGTATTTGCTTATTTAGCTTTTTCTTCTGATGTAGTCCTTCACTTCAACCATGCATTTCTAGTACTCCTGTGGCAAACGCTCCTCAATGTATCGCTTGATGTCAGTTTGGTTTGGAGACTATCGCCTTTACTTAGCAGCTCTAGCACATTAGCTCTACTCCATTCTACTTGCATTTTTGTGCTCATTTATTGCATTTCTTCATGCATATTTCTATACATACTCAGCTACATAATGTAAAAAAAGAAGACGTATAGTAGTTATGTACACACAGATAGACATTACCAAGAACTAGTGGAGCAGCAGGTCCAACTACAGGAATCCTGAGAGTCACCTGTGGCTCAGAGATTCGTGGGTTAGCTTGCCCAGCTCCCATACTACTTACAGGTAATAACCCTGAGATATCATCTATATTTTTTTATAAGTATTCACGATGTTACATTTGGTTCAGGCCCTTTTACAGTAACCGCAGAAAATACCCTTGGTGTTACTATCTCCTTTTCAGGTAACTGTAGGCAAACTGCCCCTGGCTCACAAGTAGCAACCGGTAACATAGCAGCAGGACAGTTTCTGACATGTAATATTAATACAGGTTAGCCGCTCATAAATCCCATATTTTTGCTGAGACTTCTATATCTGGTAATATAATTGCCGGATTGCAAGGTCATTTCCTTTCTAATTGGATCTTGTACAACACCTGGGATACCCGTGATAATTTTACATTCTAATTTTACTTTAGTGTTGTTCCCATAATTGTATGTCTAACATAACTTGAATTCTTCCTTAGGTTAGAAAATATCTTGGGTATCAAGGGTGCAATGAGTCTATGGGCAGCAGCGCCCCTGTGATATGCAAACGAATTTTATCATCAATTCTCAACGTCAATCTATAGATTTGATCTCTCAATTCAGAAAACCCTTAGATATGTTTCATAACATATTAAATAATTAGACAGAATATGCGATGCCCAATTACGATAAAAACAGAGGGAATTGTCCTTTATTAATGGCGTTATACACAACCACATGATGTCTTTAATGCATTTTTTATACTTGCAATATGCAGTCACGATTATCTTGTTTTTGTGCATGTATATAGATTAACGTAGGATGCTCAAAGAACTGATGATTGTGGATAGCCTTGATAGTCCAATGATGATCTTCCAAATATTGGTCTGCTTTATTTACTTCGGATTGAAGAAGAGTAAACTCTTTGCATAAACACCTAGTCACTAGAATAAGATGATGCAGGTTGATAGGGAAACTCCATTAGTACTTGTTCACTAGTCTTTTTACCATTAAGAGTCATTGTTGGTGAATCCCTTGATAACTCTATTCCACACAGATTACCACCTTGGCTTGGATCTGCACTACTACTTATCTTATCCGCACACTCTGCATTCTTGCGAGGTAGAGGCTGCTAAGGCAACAGGAGCACTATTAGTAAGTGAATATTCTACAGTGAAGGCACTCAGGACATTGTTGCTATTACACCTGAGACAATTAAGATTTTTATATTCAATAATGCACTATATGTTACTTATTTATTATAACTGATCAGTTACCTGTCATAGAAACTATATATGTATGACTGAACATTGTTAATCATAACGATGTTGGATTTAATTACGATTTGTTTGTCTTCTCACAGTTGCTCGCTCTTTTGAAACAACATTATTATAATTAAAAGATCTAGATGTATTTACCTATGAAAACAAAATATACAACGGGTTATTTAGCAGCTATGTCAGGCATAGCTATAGCCCTCGGATTAGTGATGTTATCAAATGGTAGTAATGCACTGGCTCAGCAACAAACCAACAATACTGCGAATGGTCCTATGATGGCAATGATGCCAAGTGGCCAACAAATGCCCCAGAATTTAACCATGAGAATGAATTCTGCAAATTGGACCAGCTCTGTATCTCTATTCAGTCCCGTAATAGATGCAATAAAATCGAAGATACATACAACACTAAATGATGCCACTACAAATGCATTAAAAGCAGTTGGAGGAGGTTCAAATTCCTCAGCTGTTGCAGCGTTTATTCACCCGGAGAGAGGATTTCTAGTATATGATGTATTTGTTCTAGATACTAACGACAACATTCACCGGGTAATAGTAGATCCTGGAAACGGAAAGGTGTTAGCTAATCAACCTATGTCTTTAATGGCAATGATGGCGATGATGCATCCCTCGATGGGGATGGGAGGTCCTGGCATGATGGACCATGGAATGATGATGCAGCACGGCATGATGGGCCATGGAATGGGAATGATAGGTCCTCAGAATAATGCATGGCCATAAGTAGTCAAATAATTAACTAAATAGACAAGATGCCAAAGAAAATAAATTCATCATCTTTTTTATTTTTTGACTATTTTATGTTAACAAAGTATACAGCTTTTGTTGAATAAACCCCAGTATAAGATGTTTCTAAAATGAGGAAGAACTATTTTCTTTCTTCTATGACCTCGACTAATTTTTTAGAAAGTCATATACACAATAGTGTGTATCTCAAGTTATAACGTTCCAATAGTGACGCTTTATTACATCTATATAATTTGATTGCAATTTTGGCTTCTTGAAAAGTAGCTATGAAATATTCCATTGTAAACTATTCAGAAAAATAGAACAGAGAAAGAGTTCGTCATGTTTATATCATAATTAAGCAATTTTGGACTGGTGCATGTGGTGATGCATTTCCATGGTGAGGATAAGACACTTATCTTCACCACTGCTGTTTAAGTCCTGCTTATTTTCTATTCGGTCATAGAATAGAGTGGCAATTAGGTGACCAGCATCCATAACTGTTATGGTTGCGGCTTTTCTCAACCGCTTTTATCAACATAATCCTTTTCGAACAGGTCACCCACAAAGCCTAACAAATTTTAAATGCTTATATTTGTAGATACGTAATTAAACAATCAACTTATGAATTCCTACATTAAAATGTTAGGTATAGTAGCTATAGTTGCTACATTAGGTACAGTAAGTGCTATGACTACAATCGTTCAAATCGCGAAGGCAGCGAACGTAGGAAGCAGCTATTGTGATGGAAAATACTCAGCAGGTGACTCTAGAGATGGCTGTGTGTCAGGACAAGCTGATTGTAAAGGTGGCAAGAAATATGACCCAGGAAAGGGGCATACTGGGGATTTTGTAAAGGGCTATGATGCCGGTTGGGTACATGAAGGTTGTAAGCTACCAACAACATCTGGGTGATAAATACACACCACTCCCATTTTTTGTTCGATTTATATTTTCACACTAATCTGTTATTAAAACTCAGGCTTAATGGGACTGGAATTATTATATTCCATTTTCTATTTTACTGAATCATACTTATCAAATACAAATATATTGTTAACCCACACAATAATTAATTTCGTAAGAAATGTAATTGATCCAGCTGAAAACCCATGTCTTGTCAGCCGGTGTGGGAAACTAAGGGACTCTAACCTGGCTATTCAATCTTTGAAATTATAAGAAAACGTGTGGTGTATTATCTATCCTATCCTATCCTATCCTATCCTATCCTATCCTATCATATCATATCATATCATATCATATCGTATCGTATCGTGTCCTCTTCTTACGCTGCTGGAATACCTAGAAAATGTTTTATATTATTCGACGGCTCTTACCAGGCAAGATGCTATATTGGAAACCGTGCCTGCACTGATGCCTGGAACATCCGTAAAGAAACCTTGCACAATGCTGATCGCAGTGACTGGACTATCCCCATTTGAAACTATATTTTCTAGGAACATACACAATTGTTCAATTGTGTTTATTTGGACCCCAAAGGATTCCAACGAGCGAAACTGAAGAATACTCTCAAAATCTGACTTCTGAGTAGCGTTAAGGGTATCAAAGCATGCTGTACAGTTTCCTCCTGTTGTTGTTAATGGTGGTTGCGCTGTTGTAATTGACCGTTGTACTTCGATTGTTGGGTTTGTGTTTTGGACAGTTGTTGATGTTGAAGCTTGTCCAGATTTTCCTTGCTGTGACACTGTGCCTCCACAATTACCGTTACTCATTATATTATCGTTAGTGTTAGAGTCAGATACTGGGTTTAGACATGAATTACTGACAGATGCTGCTTGACTGAGGTCATCGGTATGCTTTCCGTTTCCATTTCTTGCAAATGCGTCTTCTATTACCGTGGTCTTTATCTTAATATAATGGTGTTAAATATCTTATAGACTAAAAATAAAATACCATGAGATAAAAGAATGTTCTGGAGGAAAATCAGATGAATCAACTTCAGAAGTCTCTGCATCCTTTACTTGTCAGGACTGCGGCAAAACCTTCAATTCCCGTCAAGAACTAAAAGAACATACACATTAGCTAAGGAAAAACTGTGGAGAAATTTCTTCTAGTTTCATTTTTCAGAGTGATTAAAGCATTCATACGAATACCAAATGATTAATAGCTAATTTGGATAATCTATCAAATAAAAATTTGATAATAAAGAATCGCAGCTCCCATTTCTATAGCAGTTCTCGTCTTCATATTTAACGCTTCGTCAAACATTTTATTAGTAGATTCCATAAGTTCACCTCAGAATCAGTACCTTCGGTCTTTAGATCTAGTTCGTATACATCCATATCAAGTCGTTTTCGCCAATTTTTGTTGTTGTTATGTGATCTTAAATTTGATTATACGGGTATGTATTTTCTCTGGTAAAGCTCTTTACCACTATTTTTCATGCAGGTTCTTTAGTCCCTTGAGAAGACCCTCATAAGCATCTAGTAGACTCTTGCCTAGATTATTCCTAGCCCCATCTTCGAGAGCATCAAAACTGCCTGTAAATTCTACCATACACCTCTTATCGTCTGCTTTAATTAGGTTCACATTTACTTTGTTTACCAGTCCCTCAAAGGGGGTATTTGGTGCACTTGTGACTTTGTACGTCATTGCTCTGTTCTGATCATCTAAAAAGGTAAGTGTTTCTAAAGTCTCAGATATTGTCTAGCCTCCATCCATAGATACATAACATGTGCGTTTAGATCCTTCGCCATGCCCGTCTACTTTTGATGATGTTACCAAAGGATTAAACTTTTCATTTCCACCAAAAGCCCTAGGGTTGTCCATACTTTTTCCGCATGTGCATTTATTACAATGGATCTTGTCAGTTTAGATGACAATGGCATTGACGATCTCTTGTTTTAAGTATATCTGCAGGATTTTAATTTTATTTACTCTCGTACTTATGAGGACTGATCTAGTTCCTACTTTTCTATAGATAATGACGATTGGTAGTTGACAGGCTCGTACTTGTTTCTACAACATGTGGTGGAAAAGATAGTACACCTCCTAGCCCTCAACTTATAGAACTTGGTGGGGAGCTTGTAAATAAATTCTTAAATAATATCCCAGTACTCTGCAGGAAATAAAGATGACTATGTCTATCTCGTTAGGACCAGGGTAGATCAAACTGTATCCTGTATCTCTTGACATCAATCCAAAAGCCAAAGATTTGTTTCCTGGTATTCCATTTAATACTCTGGAGCAGCAGTTTAAAGCTGTAGATAACTAGAGAGCAACAAACTGTGTGGGGGGTTACACCATACTAGCTTAGATTAGCGCAGGAGCAGCTGTATGATTCCATCATATTCATTTATGGTTTAGATTAGATTTGTATTTACCGCATGTAGTTTTGCTTGTGTTACTTTGATGGTATGCATACATGCGATTAAATGAATAACAAGGATGTGTACGATTCTTGAAAAGCTGAAATTAGTTAACTCAACTGTACCAAAAAAATAGGTTATTCCTATCTATTTATTGTGCTCTAGTAGTAAACTGTTGCTGGACCGATGAATAGGACGATGTCCAAGCTTTTGCCAGATTAGAGTTAAATTCAGCAGTAGCTTCGACTGTCCTACTATAGTTTTTCACATTTTCTCTTAATGCGTTTAATACATTGATTGTTAGCTGATTGTTGATGTCCGTCATTCTAATGATGTTATTTGTAAAATCATTTGATTGTTTTACCAAGTTCTGAATGTATGGTGCTGTTGTGTCTGAGATGATGACGTTATTGAAACCGCTGTTGCTGTTTGCGAATTGCTTTTGAACTGAAGTTGTTGTCTGAATCGCATTCCTAGAAGCTTCTATGTAATCTTGCTGCAAATTGGAGATTACTTGTGCATACTCTGGCTGAACCTTTGCGGATTGATTTACCAATTTCGTGAAGTTTTCGTTTGCTACATCGAATAGAGTTACATTGACATCTTTCGTAATCTTTGCGCTATCTTTTGATGTCTTATTTTCTGATGTTGACATAACTATGATTAACACCCATCGATATATTAACCATTGGCATTGAATGGTAATTATTACCCCTAATGCCCGTCAATACAAGGTATTTGGCAAAGGCGACCCTATAATACTCTTTAATGGCGCTTCTGATAATATGGATGCCTGGGACCCATCTTTCTAAAAGATCTTGCTTCAAATCTCACAGTGATTGTGTATGATAGTCGCGGGATAGGAATTACGACAACAGGTACCAAACCATATTCTATGCAGTATCTTGCAAACGATACAGCTGGTTTGCTTGATGGGTTGAAAAGACCAAAAGCAGATGTTATGGGATATTCTCTAGGTTCATTTATAGCTCAGGCATTTACAATTAGTTATCCAGAAAAGGTTAACAGCCTTATACTTGTTGCCTCGACCTGTGGTGGAAAAGATGGTATTGATCAACCACCTGAATTTAAGAAATTGCAATACGATGTTACAAACAAAACTCTACATAATATTCCCATTACTCAGGAAATGAAAGCGCTTAATGTTGCCTCGTTACGATCAGGATGGATCAAACTGCATTCTGAATCTCTCGAAGGATTTGAAAACATTACATAAATACAACAATTGAAGCCTGGTTTACCCCCTGCAATAGCGAATAATCAGAATAACGTAGGACATGCTTGGACGGCTACCAATTGGAGCGGTGCTTGTGACGAGCTTGCGAAATTGGCTAAACCCACGTTGGTCATAGCAGGAACAGATGATAATTACTACGTGCCACATGAAAATGCGTTAATTCTTGCGGGTAAAATTCCAGGAGCCTGGCTCGCACAAATCAAACATACTGGTCATGCGTAATGAATCAATATCCAGAAGAGATCGGCAAGATAATGAATACATTTCTATCGACTACGAGTATGACGCCCTCTAGATGATGCATGGTATTGTATTACTTCAATGATACGAATTCGCTTTTTTGTGACAGTAACGTTAAAGAGATGATAATAAACCATGAGCTAGGTAATAAATATCAAATCAGCTGCATATAGAACAAAATCTGAATATTTTAGATTACCAAGGGGCCTGCCCATGATAGACAAGACACATTTTATTATACTAGCTCTGATACCATTTCTTACTAGCTTCCTTGATCATAATTCTTTGTGATGTCAATGATGCTTTAAACTGACACTAGCCTTAAGTAATACTCTCTTCCCAGGAATAATATGAGATTTGATTGTGCTCTATCTCTAGAACGATATATCGTGGCGGTAGTTTTCTAATGACAAAAGCAAGCATCCTTGTAACAGGCGGAGACGGCGATATAGGTAGTGAAGTGATAAGCCAGTTGTCATTGAAAAGAGATGATGTTAGGATTGTATGTATGGGGTGTACATTCGATAGGTAAAAAAAGGATATGAACACGAACATTGTATTACCGGTATTTTCTGCAATACCAAACGTCGCCTACGAAAGTAGAGTATGAGTTATGAAGAATGTTATTGTAGTCACAGGCGCATCCAGTGGCTTTGGCGCCCTAACCGTACGTGCTCTGGCTCGCGCGGGTCACACCATTTATGCCACCATGCGCGAAACAACCGGCCGCAACACATCCCAAGTGAAGGAAGTAAAAGAGTATGCAGCCGTGCACAGAGTGGATCTGCGTTCGATCGAACTGGATGTTTTGTCACAGGAATCTACTGACGCAGCCATAAAGACTATCATATCTGAAAGCGGTCACATAGATGTGGTAGTCCACAATGCAGGCCATATGGTATTTGGTCCCGCTGAAGCCTTTACACCAGAACAGTTGGCCCAACTATATGACGTAAATGTGCTTAGCACGCAGCGTGTAAACCGCTCTGTCCTTCCTCACCTTCGCTTGCGTGGAAAAGGCTTGATCGTTTGGGTATCTAGCAGTAGTACACGGGGAGGAACACCACCTTATCTAGCACCCTATTTCGCCGCCAAGGCCGCGATGGATGCCCTAGCAGTTAGCTATGCTAGTGAGCTGACTCGTTGGGGGATCGAGACTTCAATTATCGTTCCAGGCGCCTTTACCTCTGGAACCAATCACTTCAAGAACGCTGGTTCTCCAAACGACAAGGCACGAGCTGCAGAATACGACTCTGGAGTGTATAAGGGACTATCGGATCAGGTCCAGAAGGGCTTTGCCGCCTATGTGCCGCAGGATGCTGATGTTGGTGCTGTCGCTGAGGCCATTGTCAAGGTCGTCGACATGCCATTTGGTAAGCGACCTTTCCGACTACACGTCGACCCTGCTCAAGATGGCGCTGAAGTAGTCAATGCCGTAGCCGATCGCATCCGGGCCGAGTTTCTGCGTCGGATTGGTCTCAGTGATCTCCTTGCACCCACGGTGAATAACTAATAATGGCAGGATCATCAACGGCCAAGGGCGCTATAGTCACCGGCGCTTCACGTGGAATCGGACGTGCTATAGCGACAAGACTGGCACACGATGGCTTCGAAATTATAGTGAATTTCGCCGGCAATTCAGCCAAGGCAGAAGAAGTAGTAGCTGAAATTAAGGGCGCCGGTGGACGAGCCATCGCCATCCAGGCCGATGTGGCAAATGCAGCCGATGTAGAACGGCTCTTCAAGGAAGCAGTGGGAACATTTGGTGGTATCAACGTGGTGGTGAACTGTGCAGGCATTATGCCGCTTTCATCTATCGACAGACTCGATTTGGATCTTTTCGACAAAGTGATCACCACCAACCTCCGTGGCACCTTTGTAGTATTGGGACAAGCATCTCGACAACTTTCACCAGGTGGACGCATTATTGCTTTCTCTAGCAGTGTTATCGCCATGGCGTTCCCTACCTATGGCCCTTATATTGCTTCTAAAGCAGGCGTTGAGGGGCTTGTCCATGTGCTTGCCAATGAGCTGCGTGGTCGTAATATTACCGTAAACGCCGTGGCTCCTGGCCCAGTGGCGACAGAGCTATTCCTCACCGGTAAGGACGAGAACCAGATAGAACACCTTCGCAAACTCTCCCCATTAGAACGCCTTGGCCAGCCTGAAGATATTGCCAACTTGGTGTCATTCCTTGCCGGCCCCGACGGCGGCTGGGTTAACGGTCAGGTCTTGCGTGTCAATGGTGGCTTTGTATAATATACATCTTAGTTGATCCGCTTCAAGAAAAGCCGAACACAGTAGCATAAAAGGAGGCTTACTTTTTTGTTCTGTTCTGGAGTTGAGGAACTTCTGCCGTTATTATTCAAGCAATTATGATATTCCTTTTTACATTCACTTAACATATGATTAAATGAAAATTCAATAGAGTCTCAATCGGGATGCAACTGAAAATTCAATTGAATCTGAACCTTATGTCATCTAAAGCATATTTTTTCGCTGGTAGACTTTGGATGACTGACATTGATAACATTGGAGAGACCACCCCGTAAGGTATTATGCGCTCGCCTAACAATAAATAGTATGCATATTTTATCACCATCCTGCACTGTCAGTCTACACTTAGGACGCAGCATCTCATAATATTTATAACCTGGCATCTCTCATGGACACATAAAACACAAAAATGATAGCAAAGTATGCAGTTTTACTATAGAATTCGGCAGCAATAAGTATGGTTTCATTCCACCAATTATTGAAATGAGAAATATTATAAGAGAGATTAGCTCAGCTATGACAGAATTGTATATATTAGTATATGGTAAGATACCTGGCGCGCGACACTTAACTTCAACACCATATGCTAGTCTATATCAGAACTGAGTAACATATCCTTTTCGTCCTTCTTGTGTTCTAGCAAAACTAGTCGTCATGAACGTGAGAGAACCAATATTTAATGATAGTATAAATAACCGTTAACTTTTATTAATGTTATATCATGACTCCAAATGAAAATATGTATAACGAGTATTTTAGATATTTTGATAAAATGAATGAGTTATACCAAGGGTATATCAAGGGTATAGAAAGAACCAATCAATTATACACTGAATCAATCAAGAATGTTGATAAAATGAATGAATTGTATAGAGAACTTATCAAAACAAACGAGAAAATGAATGAATTGTATAGAGAAATACAAAAAATAAATCTAGAATGGTTAAATGCTTTTTGGAAACCTTGGCTTGCAAAGGATTGGACGAAGTTCGAACACAAGACATAGATTATAATAAAATTCTTTGTTTTATTAATTGAGTACATCAATAGACGCCAGTTAGAGGGATTTGCTGTCTTATTGGCTGTAGGCATTGTTATACGTTGGACACTTTATTGCTTGATATTGTTAAGTTGATTTGATACAAGATCAGAATCTTATCAGCTGCGATTCGTCCACGCTAATATCGCATGTCGGCCTACGACTATAGATCCCAATTGAGAGCAAGGAGGCAATCATGAGCCAGTCCGGATAAACCAGCACTTGAATTTCAAACCTCTGGTATATCCCTCTTGCCAGATTTTTCCCGGGAGAACAAAAGGTGTACTCCAGATCCTAGCATTAATGGATCTCTGAAGCTTGGGAAGAATAAAACAGGATAAAAGCATCGATTAGAAAAAATGAGACAAACCTAGTACTATTTTTGATAAGGAAAGATGATAGTGGATTTGATCCTAATGTGAGAGAATCGATCTTGAAGATATATCGTGAGTTACCACTTCCAGTATCACCAATTTATGAGAAATTCAAAGAATCACTATCTAATTAAGACCATTCTAATTACTTTAAGGGTCAAGGACGAGAATGGTGAAATTGTTGGTTACGTAAAAGGTGCTCCTCTGGAAACCTACGAACTAAGACCAGGCACATTCGATTATAATGTAAGGAAAAAGAACACAGAGTATATGGATGGATTGGTATTAAATCTGCATACGGGGGAGAAGCTGGTGGTCATATTCTTAGATCAGAGTTTCTTAAAGAAGCAAGAAACAGAGGATACGACTATGTAACTGGATATGTACATCGGATCGTAATAACAAACAGAAAAGACAGGGGAACCAGTAGAAAGTGTACAAAAGTACGACCCAGATAGGCTCGACTATTACCGTATAGATCTTAATAAGATGACAGATACTACTACACCTCAGCATTCAAAGGGTATAGAATCATTACCTCCCGATTTAGGGATCATTTAACGATGTTGATAACTAGATCTACTTAATTAGTCTGCCTAGCAGATCAGAAATTTGGAGCTAAACATAAACTCTGTATCTTAAAGCAAATGGAATAAATTTTCTTTAGAATGGTTTATTCAATATTTAACTTCCATTATCCATTACCATAGGATATATTTCATTTATTTCTATCATTCTGTTACCTATTCTACTTTGGCTTTTGCTGGGAATATTTATAATTAGTGTTTCAGAATGTGCATCTAATTCTAGCTTATATGCAACAATTTGATTTTTTGTACTCCACCTCTTCTAACCTAGCTGATAAAAGCAGAAATCTGTCGATAGTTATGCTACAGTATGATCTTTTACTTTATTACGTCATCTTAGAAACTGAATTCCTATGATTGTTCCACTTTGGTATGTATGTATATATGTGTATGTCAACACCCCGTCTCTCTAATTGTGACATATTAAGAACGGTTATAGTGATTCGATCTTACAAAAAATTTTGACTGAATCTCCTAATTTGATAGGCGAATATTCATAGCAAATTTACATCAGTGTAAGGTACGCCAAATTCATCCAGTAGCTGGCTGGCTGGCGTTCCGACGATAGATCAAATGCAAGAACCAAGAATGCAGCTTAGTCAGACTATAATTTAGTATTCCGAGTCGATCTCACATTATTTTTATTCTCCTCATTAATTTCAGATATCAGTCTTACGACTTTTAATCCTCTATCTCTTTTTTTAGTACCAATCAAATACCTTCGTTTCTTCAGTTTTGATTATACCATTGATCCATATCTCAGATGAATCTATCATGTATTGTTTAAACAATTCACCAACTTCGTTTATATTCTAGGTAAAATGACTAAAGAGTTTTACTTTAGACATACATATCATACATAGATCCTTGTCTTTGAAAGACTAATTCTACTTTTCTATCATTATAGCATTTGAGTAATAACACACTATACGTGTCTACCAAATCGTTTGTGTTACAAGTTATCAATAATATAAGATATAAACATAACAAACGTTTTATATTCTAATAGGTGTTAAAGTGATATTGCTAGAAAATGACAAAAATAAAATGAGTCACTCAGAGTTACTAGAAGCTCTTGAAAATCAGTCGCGCGAGTTAAGCACCCGGACAGTTATTTTCCATCATTTTATTGGCGAGATTCTTGGACTCAATCCCACTGATCATAAATGTCTAGACGTAATTATCAGAACCACGTCGCCTATGACTGCTAGTAAGTTGGCTGAGGAAACAGGTCTTTCTACAGGAGCCATTACTGGTGTTATTGATCGCCTTGAAAAAGCAGGATATGTTAGTCGAAAGAGAGATCTTAATGATCGGCGGTTGATATACGTAGACCCGCTTCTAGACAATGCAATGACTAAGATGAATCCAATTTTCAATCCAATAAAGCAATCATCAAGAAAGATCTATTCGAAATATACAGATCACGAACTCAATTTAATTTTAGATTTTATAAGAAATTGTAATAATATGACTCAAAATATGACTCAAGAACTAAAAATGAAAAGAGCAGCGAAATAGTGCGGAGTGGTTGTGTTATAATTATATTTATTTTCAGTACCTAGTGATCAATCAGAATATTAGAAAAGCCAATAAATAGCTGAAGACTCACGGTCTTTCTTTATCCAAAATTGTAATGCATAAGTATTGGTCATCGTACATCCAATACCATATTGATTTATAGTCGTACGCCTTGGCAAGTTTACAAGAATTTATGTATAAACTATCATGAGACATTGGTCATTCTTCGAAGCATGCTGAATAAGGACGCATTCTGAATACTTATAAATCATGAGAATGATTCGGACATAGAATAGACGGATAATTCACAATGCCGAATTTGTTTACAAATGACAGAGATGCTAAAGACGAAAGCTGTGATATAGGGAATAGTATAGACAATTTAGGCAGAATTCCTATCAAGAGGGGTGTTATAATAGCAATAAGCCTTGCTGGCTTTTTTGCATTGTACGATGTTTCAAACTTTCAGTATATTTCGCCGATACTGAAATCAGATTGGCATCTCACAGACGCAGAAATTGCTTACGCGATTTCAATGAGAGTAATAGGTCAAGTGATTGGAGCGTTTTGTATCACTATTTGTGCCGATTTCTATGGCAGAAAGCCAGCACTCTTAGTTAGTCTTATAATTTTAGTAATTGGCTCGATCTTGGTAGCAATATCTACAAACATATTTCAAGTATCTATATTTAGACTGATAACAGGAATTGGTATCGGTGCAGAAATTGTTATTGCTACAGCATATATCGGAGAGATATCACCAAAGTCAAAACGAGGAAGATATACGTCATTTATATTCCTAATAGGATCTATAGGATTTGTAGCTTCTGGTCCGGTCTCGTTTGTATTGTTGCAACAATACAAGACAATGGGCATAGAAGATTGGAGAGTATTGATGGCAATACCGGGAGTTGTTGCTCTACTATTACTCCCACTCAGATATGGCATGTTGGAATCGCCACGTTGGATGTTATCCAAGGGTAAGATTAAAGAAGCGAGATTGCTACTCATGAAATTGGGCTTACCGCCAATCCAAAATCAAGATATTAATCCACCTTCCATACCACGAGGAAACGTAATGTATGCGTTCAAAAATAAGAAGATATTATCCCGAATGTCATTGTTTATCAGCCTTTGGTTTCTCATCCTGGCTGCTGGCACAGCCTCAAACCTTCTTGTAGTAGAATATGTTAATCAGGGCTATACAATAACACAATCGGTTGCCATAACTACGATAAGCAGCATAGGGTATGCGGTAGGTGCTTGTCTGTCAATTTCGATCGCTGATAAAATCGAAAGAAAGCATCAGTTTGTAGTAGCTGCTCTTATTATGGGATTTGCGTTTGTTTTACGTGGTCTATTGATCCAGGATTATGTTGTGCTTGGCATAGCTGGTTTCATTGGCTTTGCAGCAAATGCATGGGTGCTTGCATGCCTCTTTACGTACACAGCAGAAAACTTTCCGACTCGCATACGATCGATAGCTTCAGGAGCTGCAGAAGGACTAGGAAGTGCTCTAGCTGCTATAGGTCCAATTATTTTTGTTCTGCTTAGGCCATTTGGTTTTCTTAATGTCATGATTGGTCTTGCCTCCTTCTTGCTTGCTGCGGCTGCTGTAATCATATTATTTGGAAATCGTAGCGTGGGAATGTCACTAGAACAATTAAATAAAATAGATCATAAGTAAAAAGATATAATTAAATGGGCTGATTCTAATGTCGCAGAAATTATAGACTGATGGACTACGCAGCAATTTTCGATGATGTGCTCCATTGTTGTCTCACATGCTAATGAATTCCATTTAGTCTGATCTTAACGAATATGCATCATGGAATTCATAAGCGTGCTTTTTATCATTTTGGACAGCCCACGTCATAACCGTAGTGACTGACATCACGATTGTTATACTCGTAGGCTGCATAATCTTGTCCAGTACTACATCCCTCATTATATCGTTGTTGAGATAATACATGTGCATAACCACGAATATGCTGATGCTATTCGTCTATAGCTCAATCTCCTTTAAAGGAACTTTGCCATCCTTTTTCAAGATATCTAATGCTATTTTAAGACGGAAATAGCATTATATCACTATAATAATACCTGGATATAGTGAACCATTGTAACCGGCTCGCGCTAGATTTATTATGTCTCGTCATAGCATAACCTCAGGAAGTGCACGCCAATGATCTGTCTCTTCTCGATTTCCAGCAATCTAGCTGATAGAGAGAAGTTGATTTGATACCTGAGTCATAGTATTATTTTTTACCTTATCCAGTTGTCTTGATGACTGATCTAATTCTTCCATTTCTTCTACCTTATTATGATGTTGGACGCCTGCCTTTCTAAATTTAAGACTATTTCATTTACGCGATGCCTGAAATCAGCTCGAATATAACCTAAAATAATGACTAGGTAATTTGCTGAAGGGCGCCCAAAGATCATTTTAAATAATATAATAATACATAACAGTACACATGATGTTTTACTTATGATTCGCTGGGTTTTATATCGAAAATACGAATTTATCAACAGGAAATGTCCATTGAGATATACTGAATAGATACCAATTTGGTAACTATTTTATATTAAATATAAAAGTAGAAAAATTGGATAAAGCTGGATAAAATCGATCGTTATGCAATCGCAAGTTTGCTATTTGCTAGAATAATATACGCGATAAATTGGTTTAACATAGCTTCTATATTTTCACATATAGCTTCAGACTTTAAGCAAGATGTCACGTTGCTGGGGTTGCTCACTACAAGCTTCTTGATAGGCATAGGTCTATTTCAGGTGCCTGGTGGAATTCTTGCCACAATGCAGGGTTCTAGGAGGACTGCAATATATGGAATAACAATATCTTCATCAGCAGCATTGCTTTGTGGGCTGTCTTCACAATTACAGCAAATTGAAGTACTACGGTTTGCAGTTGGACTTGGCATGGCATTATTTTTTGGTTCAAGTGTCACATTGATTACAAGATACTTCGGAAGAGGATCTGAAGGATTAGCAATAGCATCACTAAACTCAGCTCATTCAATAGGAGGTATTATAGGGATATTTGGATGGGCAATTCTTGCAGAAGTAGTAGGATGGAGACAAAGTTTATTGTTAAGCGGAAGTATTGGTTTGATTAGTAGCATATTCTTAATTGCTTATTTACCAAAGAAGCAGCATGACGAGAACAAAGATCAGGGAGGTCAACAAAAAACAAAAGGAAAACGTTTCCAAATTGACATGTCAGATATTCGCAAATTATTATTTGATAAATCCCTATTCGCTTTCGGATTAGTATTGCTCGGAGCACAAATAGCATGGGGTTTATCTTTAACATTTATAGTATTTTATTTAGAAGACTATTTGAAAGTAAATTCATCAACTGCTGGCTTAATTGCTGGTTTAGGCTTAATATCTGGTGTTGTGTCAGCACCTATCTTTGGGAAGATATACGATAATACAAAAAACATAAAGAAACTCTTGTTTGTGTGCGGCCTAGCGATGTCCGTTGGTGTTGCAGGGATTGCTATTGCAACAACGCCATCAGAAATATATATAATTGGATTATCAAATGTTTTGGTAGGGGCATTTTCAGCTGGCGTTTTTACTATTGCATATACCTCAGCTAAAGAATCATACAAAAAAACAAGAAGGGCAATGAGAAATGAAGAAAACATGGATGCAACAATGACAGGATCGTATGATACATTGGCTATAAGTTGGGTTAATGGGTTATCATTATTCGGAGCATTTTGGGTTCCAGTTGTATTTACATTTGTTGTTCAACATAGAGGTTATGTAATAGCATGGTTACTTGGAGGTATCTTCAGTTTTTTATTTATACTGCCCTCTCTTGGAGTTACAACATATAAGATCAAAAAATGACTATTATATGACCCTCTCCAGAAAACCCAAACGATATGCTAAAAGGAAAACTAAAGAATGAGGAGGCACAACCAGCTTGACTACCTCCTCCTCACACTGGTGTTGAAGATGTAGATTGATCATTAAACCTGACTTTCATTGTCAGCAGGTATATTCTCAAAAATGCAAGAAGACGAGTGTTGGTGTCTGATTGCGGCCCAAATTT
Organism: Nitrososphaeraceae archaeon; assembly: GCA_036557905.1. Taxonomy (GTDB): domain Archaea; phylum Thermoproteota; class Nitrososphaeria; order Nitrososphaerales; family Nitrososphaeraceae; genus JARBAU01. The sequence goes on from DATBGR010000339.1 coordinate 22,018, forward strand.
ATTGGTCCGTAAAATCATGACGGTACTCTCCCACCCATCAGGTGCAAGTTAGATTGCTATCATGGTCGTGTTCCAACCATACATATTGATTCATTATCCATTTTTATAACGCCGTTATCAGTTCCATAATTTTGTGCTGCTTCTTCTGCAACTTTTCTCCAGATCTCTTCTTTTCTCTCTTCAGTTTCTTTAGATAATACAATACTGGCAGAAGCGCTAACTGCTTGACAGTAACGACAATAGTCATCACCTGATGCAAATTCAAATGTTACAATTATCTTATCAATATGAATATCTCTGAATCCGGCTCTGGCCAGAGAATTTTCAAGCTTATTTGTATCAGCTAGGCTAAACGGATTTGGAGTTCCTGGAAGTGCTGGCATTTGCACTTGACTACCTATAATTCTGGTCGCCAAGCTAATAATTGGGACTTTAGGTGCATCGGCCCAAACTGCGACTGCAAATCTCCCACCTGATACTAGCGAACTATATATTTTTCCTATCGCAGCGTCTAGATTTGGTAATAACATTAGTCCCCAGCGACACAGCGCTGCATCAAACGATGAGTTTACCAGGTCTAAATTCTCGGCATCACTTTCTTTAAACTCAATTATGTCTTGCAATCTCAAGAATGCAGCTCTTTCTTTTGCAATGGCTAGCATTTGTCTTGAGATGTCTGTAGCCAAAACATAACCGCTGGTTCCGACAACTTTTGCTGCTGACATTGATGGTTCTCCAATCCCTGTTGCTACATCTAATATTCTTTGTCCGGATTTAATTTCAGCAAGTTCTATTAATCGCTGGCTGAGCTTTTGAGCTCCTTTCTCAATAGGCTGCCACCACTCTTTCCATCCTTCTGCAACACAATTCCAGCCTTCACGTTGATCCATTTTAAACTGATTAGAATCAAAAGTCGAAGAAGCCATTTGATCATCATCATATACTTCGACATATAAAGTTGCTATTATCAATGCTGTATTACTGGAATGTGGACTTATGTAAGGTGAAGGCGATTCTAATAACCCTTGGACTACTCGTAGCTGTCCATTTTTCAACTGGTAAAACGATCTCTTTACGGTAATAAAGTAAACTCGCCGTACACTAAAAAGTGGTATAATAAAGTGATTTATATTATTAATTGATTAATTGATTCTAGAGGTCGAATTTGTGGGACCGATTAGTGGACTAATCGGTACCCTACTTAATATACCAAATGTGCCACATGAAAACTTAAACAATACAACAATGCATATTAATCGATAACTCTTATTCACAATTCATCTATTATGATTTGCTGAATGAGACAAAACGGTACTGTTGAAATCGAAACCTACATAATATAGGTTCCGTCTTCCATTGTTGTAAATCCTAAAGATTTTTCTATTCGAGAAACTAGTTGCGATTATCCTCTAATTTCTCATTCTGCCATAGCTTTGGAAACTGGTTTGTATTGATTATTCGGATAACATTTTCGATGAGACTGCTTTTGGTCTCTTCAATAATACAAAACCTCTAAGAGATTATGGTTAGTCATTGCCTAGTTCCCAATAGTATAAAGAACGAGTGTGAGTATATACTATGCTGGACATTTTTTAATAAAAAGTTGCCATAATCTGTCATATTATTACAGTGACAAACAACAGTTATCAATTAATGACTAGAAGGGCTGTATAATCGACGACTGGAACCTAGAGAAATTCATGATGCTCGTTTTCATTCAACTGATTGACAGTAAAAATAAGACTGTACGTGCTCCTCTGGTA
>DATBGR010000340.1:0-4654 GCA_036557905.1 Nitrososphaeraceae archaeon
ACCTTTCCGCGTTAGTGAGCAATATGCCACTATAGGCGACGAATCCAGACCCTGGCATATACATGTTAATCTTAGTAATACCAAAGAGGTCAGATTTGTAACTGAGAATATGACGGATGACAGAAAAAGATACAGCATAAGATTCTTTGATTCAGAAGGAAATTTGGTATTACGAGCGAACTTCATTAGGATGTACGATAGTTCAAAAACACTCATTCAAGAAAAACTTCTTGCATATGAACAAATATATACAAAATATGGTAAAAAGCAAAGTTTGTTCCTAAAAACTAAATAAATGGATTCTAACAGAAGCTTATTTAAAATAATGTCATACCTAGAAGTTAGATTTAAAATAAATGGATTACTACAATTTACTTCCTAACACAAAAGCTGTGCGGTTTTACCAACATAATAATATTAGTATAGGGCTAGATCAGATTAGTATATTACGGTGTCCATATTCAAACATAAATTCATACACTGGATGTAATGTATATTGGTAACACCGAATTTATTCAAATCGTAGCAGTCTGATTTATGAGCAAATTCTTTAGTATTTATACATCATAATAGGAAAGAACTGAAAAAATAGAATAGAATAAACAATAAACAATAAACAATACTAGTTCACAATAATCTATTTTCTGTGACATTAAACGAATTTAGCATTATCCTGATCGATGGTAAATATTTTTCAAAAGTCTCGTTATATGTACTAAATGAAATCTTGTAGACATGGTTATTCTTAATTGTCCACACATGAATAACTTGATATGCGTTTCCAGAATAGTTCAAAGTGAAGGTGGCTTTGTGAGCGGGCATTCCTGATAATGTAGTATTTTCTAATACAAGATTACGAATAGTAGGATCATCACTATACATATTATATAGCTTATCATATGTATCAAGTGACATATTTGAACTCGGTAAAGGATATACTGTAACAAATAGTTGCGCATCCTTTTGTGGAGAGAAAAACTGAGCTAAATTAGGATCAGCCGGGAACAATGAGTTATTATATTTATTGATGTCAAGCCATTGTCCAGGTATTAGTATTTCTATTCCTAAGACTTTATCGGCATAATGGACAAAATGTACATCACTTAGGGCCGCCAATGCAAATATATTGTGATAATAATTTTGAGAAAATAAAGAAATAATGAAATTATCATTATCACTGTTCTGAAAAAATGATTCCAAAATATTCGTACTAGAAAATGCAATAATCATTATTGCAAATTTCTTGAGAAAAGATGTGGTAAAATTTCTCGCTCTACAAACTGCAAGGTGTACCAATATGGAAGATCTCAGTATATTATTTATCTTTAACCTATCTATTATAGTTGATCCATGACATTCATGGGTATCGAACCGAACTTCACTGCAAATTAACAAATATCTATGGATTACTCCTGACAATAGAGATTATTTTAGATTTTTGCTTTATGATCAACCAAATGATAGAATAGTTGAATTTTTGTAAATAGTCATTTAGATTGGCTTCAATTTGATATTTTGAAATACTTAATGTTATATGTTTAGCGCGAATCTGTCTACTTTAATTGATTTTCTGGATAGAAACATAACTAGTTATATCGATCCATATACTATTGTTATAGTGTAAAAGCGATATGCATTTACACTCACATAAATTCTATTAGTTGTACATTTGTATATTCTAAAGCATTTAAATCAAGACTTGTAAGAGATGGCAAATGAAATTAGAAAAGATATGCAATAGTAAATATTTGGATGTACTGTTGCAATATAGATTCTACTATCAATTGAACCGCATTCCGTGTAGCACATCAAGGAGAACTTTTCATACTGGGTAAAAGACCTGCTATTGGTGTGGGTTTACAGAATGAGTCTATATTTATAGATGACAAATCAGAGATAGACCATCGCTATGCAAAACCAGTGCACTAATCAAGTAAATGTTTTAGTTCTATCCACATGATCAGTCTTTACCATACTCGAATATGTTTCAGATATCTATTCTTCGCAGGAATCTCATCCTATTTAGAGTTCTAACATAATTACTTATGGCTATTCGAATCCAGCCTGTTTGTTAGACACGAAGTATCATATTTTCTAATATAACGCCTTCTTTATAAGCTTTGTAAGACTTGTTCTAACAATGCGTTCTCTCAAGGGGCTCTCAAATGTCTTATCTGTTACCATAGCTATGGTATACCTGATAGTATCAGTATATGACAACTAACAGAATTCCTGACGCAGATGACGGAATTTTGACACAAATATGACCTAACTGACAAAAAAAGGTTAAATAGTCATTTACCATATATAATAACATGCACGCATATTGGTATCGAATTACTCAAGATCTTTAAGAGATGCGATTGTAAGGCAGTGGCTCTATGGCAAACGACGTGACATTATAGCCATCGAAAGCGGTCTAAGTACAGGAACAGTTAGTAACGTGATAAGAGACTGGAGAGAAGAAATCGGAAGCATGAAAGCTGATGAAGTGAGGGAATTTGGGGTTATTTTGCGAAAGACTGGAATGACACCCTTGCAGTGTGCTAAAGGTTTTAGAATGTTAAACATTTTGCATGAATTAGGATTTATGGAAGATGGCGTAGAGCAGTTTTTACGAAACACATACAAAGTGTGTAATAATATAGGTTTACAACCTGATAAGATTGCACTACACATCAATGAACTTGTTGGCTTGACTCACAAAGTACCTTTAGACGAAGTTTCAAATCATATAAATAGGAATAGATCCATGGTAGAAGAATCGAACCAGGAGCTTGAAATGGTTTCAACTCAGTTAGAAGAAGCTCGGACTAATTTGGACAACATTTTTTCAAGATATAACGTCGACAGAACAGAAGCTAGATGGGCATACTGGCTGAAAAGGGAGATAGAACAACGTGGTCTAGAGTTTAACAGGGTTATAGGTCTGGTGAACACTATAGAAGACTTTTATGCGTTAGGCTTTGATGCCAGAAAAATAATCTCTAAGGTTTCTGAAATACAAGATCTAGAGACTAGAGCAAATACTCTTAAAAGTGAGATATCAAAATTGCAAAAAGCTAAAGAAAATGAAAGTAGACAGCTTGTAATGCTAAAACAATTCTCCTCTACGCATATACAGGCTAGCTATTTATATACAAAGCTAGAATCTATGGGACTTGGACTTAGAGAATTAACTATCCTGTACAATACAATCGTCGAAATAGCTAAAGAAAATGATTTCTCAGAATCAACCGCCGTTATTAAATTTATGGATGATGTATCTAGAAACTATACTCTAGTTCGAGGTTTTGAAGCAAGACTCGAAGAATTAAAAGATGAGACTGAAGATACTGAGGCTGGTTTGACACTGTTACGCCAATCAGAATCAGAGATAGATAATGCTATAAGCTCGCTTAGAACACTGTGGGCAAAAGGCATAACGTCAAACGATATTCCAAACCAAGTGAAATCTATTGACAAAGAAACCACAAATAACAATACTGATCAGGAAAACAAAACGATCAATGATGATAACCTTCAATTAGATTTGAAAAAATATCATAATCTTAAAACAGCTATTGAGAATTTGAATAAAGATAAGAACGAATTGATAGGAGAAATATCTTCTCTAATGTCAACAAGAGATTGGCTTGCAACATCATTAGTTCAATTGACATGTAGAGTGATTCATTATTTCGATTTCATTTCCAGAGTTATTAAATGCATGAGAATTCATGTTCAGGTACAGATATTGCATTCGTATATAACATTTCATACAGCATATTGCAAGACACAGGAATTAAGTATAGATAAACTATCAATATCATCAAATAGTAATCAAAAATTCCTACCACTAATAAAATCTACCAGCGGCAACGATACCAAATTTAACAAACTGAAGCAAACATTCATTGGTGCTATTCGAAATGGTCCAGATAAATTAAAATCTGGTAAGCGTCAGAACAAAGGCGATAGTAATAGTATAACTGCCAAGAATGCTGCATTAAACCATGAAAAATTGACGTTGGAACATGCTAATGATAATTCTTTATCATCAAACTAAACAGGTCTGTCATCAGGAACAATTTGATAGTTAAATGCTTTTGTAATGCAATGATAGAAGCCTGCCTGCATGATCACTTTACAAAATAATGAGCTAAATATATAATACATTTAGTATCTTGATTTCAATTAAATTGCAATAGAGCAGATAAATACTAACTAATTATAGTTGTCGAACGATAAGAATTATGATGTAATACAAAGAAGCGGCATAGTCAAAACAGTTTATATTCAGAGCAGTCATCGGAATCATTTCTTATAGAATCGCTAAGGGATATAATATCAAGAGAAAATTGAGATCAAGAATCCATATTCCAATTACCTAAATGTAAGTAAAGCAGTCAATTGATAAAAGTACGTATGTTGAATTAGTATACGAAGTATCGCCAATGAATATAGTGTAAGATATATCAATCATCAAACTATACAGGTCATTAAAACTCGTTAATATAAAATCCATATTGAAATAAAAGATTGTCTAACTATAGACCGATAAAAATACTAGGCAGTAGCATTATACTCTACTAATGGTAGAAAAAATACAAAAAAGAAGTATGTCTTCTCCAGACGAGACGAGATCTTTTGATAAGGGAAAAGTTGAAATTGT
>DATBGR010000341.1:0-13119 GCA_036557905.1 Nitrososphaeraceae archaeon
CGTTAAATCAAAAAGACTTGAATATTCATCCTCAAGCAATAGGTTAGAGGCAGAAATCGTTTACGATGGAAGTCCGATAGAAGTTGGAGATAAATTCCTGGCTTTGCTGATACCTGTGAACGAAAGTGAAACAATTAACCACCCATTATACAAGTTTGGAGAAAATCATGCGGATCCAAGACCAGAAGTAGTTAACTTTCCATAATAAAACCGTGTTGGTGTCCAGAAAGTAACTCCTTCTTATTTTTATGGATTGTTTACTAGAAAAGGCTTGTTTAGCGAAATATTATTTCTCATTTTAAATCAGATGATTGCGAAGCTCATACCATTTTGAATTAATCAGCAGATGATATTATCAAAGCTTATACCAATCCACTTACAAAACTAGCGTATTACAAATGAACTCAGGGGATTTGGAAGACCGCAAAATAATCGAATTTGAGACTAGGACTAGTCCTATTCTATTTATTCACTTACGTGACTCATCATTATTTATTAGAGAACTCATGACGCATTGTCAGAACAATTTCACACGATTTTCTTTGTTTAATCGACTTTGGAGAAAGTGATCTTCTCTTTTGCAATATACTAAGAGAACGTCATATGTCATAATGTTGGTTCTGATTTCTGCATTAATTATCGACGCCATAACCTCAAACATTTATAACTTGATTGGTAAAGAGATAGATTCAATCTGGGGAATAATATATTTTATATCCATTTCGGCTGTCATACTTATCTTTGGACTAGTCCTACTTTTGGGAGTTATCAAAGAGCAAAGTAAGCTCCTCAGAAAAACTAACTTAAAATTCAACAAGATATACAAGCTAGTTGTTGCAGTACAGTTTCTGATTATCGCAGTATTTCTTTTTATGGTCATTCAAATGGTCTTAACGTCCCAATATTTTGTTATCGAGTTAACAATAACTTCCATAGTCGGTTCTATACCATTTTACATATCATTGGGGTTACTAGCACATCGATTCTTTTTATGGTACAGTTCGAGCAAACAAAACATTATTGTATTTTTATATGGTTTAGCAATTGTATTAATATTAATTGGTAATGCAACATTGGATACTGGTGTAGTAAGTGCATTCTTAAACGCCCCAGAGATTAAAAAATCATTAGCAATGCAATTACAAGGTGATTCTTCAATCAATAATTCGACTAATTTAATGACAATGTTTAGTGCTACTTTCTTGAGATTAGCAATGGTATTATTGACCATAAGTTATATATTTTTATGGATTGTTTCTGCTATTCTACTCTATGGGTACTCTCGCAGATTGGGAAAATCTACTACATATTGGATGGTTATCTTTCTCCCTCCAGTTTTTCTGCTACTTGGATTGTTCCCCAGTTTACTAGGCTTCCCTAATGCTGACTTTTCCTTTTTTCAACTAGATGCAGATCTCTTCAGAATTCTGCCTACTTTGGCCACTATAGCTGGAGGATTGCTGTTTGCTGTATCATTTTTCGTACTCGCACGAAGTATGCGACGAATCAGACAGGGCACGATTGCCGACTATCTAATTATCGCTGGTTATGGTATTGCCCTACTACCACTACCAATTCTTGCAAATATTTTATTTATTCCTTATCCACCGATAGGAAGCGCTACATGTTCAGCTTTAGCATTGGCGTCGTATGTATTCTCTGTAGGCATTTATTCCTCAGCAATCTCAATATCTGAGGATGCAGAATTACGAAAGTCAATCAGAAAAACAGCAGTAAGTGAATTAACATTACTAGACAGTATTGGCACAGCGCAAATGAGTGCCCGACTGCAAGGGGAAGTAGCAACACTGGTTAAAGAACATTCTGATAAGATGGTAAATACAGTAGGTGTAGAACCGAATCTTACAGTAGAAGATGCAAAAGAATATCTGGATGAAGTAATTGAGGAATTAAATAAACATCGCAGTTCAAAATAAAGTATATTACGAGAAAACTGATTGCTTTAATTAGTCAGATATTGTACAAGTATGAATTTTCTATCTTTAGTTTTTCCAGACTTATCGGTAGATGTCCTTGCTCATTGCAGAATTAATATTGTATTTGATTAGGTAGTTGAAGCTAAAGTCCAGTCAGGTAGAGAATATTCAATACTTTGAATTGTTCTTCTTGTACAATGATTTCAAATCGTCTATATTCTCCACATCTATTTGTTCTGTAACATAAGCATCCGGCATTTCAGGCTTTAAAATAGGCCCATCCTCATATTCTTCGAATGCAGCAAGGATCTTGCCTTTAGAATCCTTTATGACGTGACTTTCATCTTTATCATCTTCTCCAATATTGTATAGCTGTATGGATGTAGGATGTCATAGCCATTCTTATGTCGATAACAATGGCTAATACTCCAATAACAGTGATAGTTACCATAGAAAAACTTGGCGCATTCCACGATTTAATAAATATGACGTATTTATTTGTGTTCGATATAGAAGAGTGTTCCTCATTTCCTAATTTCCAGCCTAAAAAGATATCACCTAACGAAGGTAATCATATACGCATTAGATTATACATGTAATTTAATGAAAATAACTATAAGTCTGGACCTGACAGCGCTTCTAAATAATTATTATCTTTATAATGTTTATTTGGTGCGCCTAATGCTAGGTATCTCATTATAGAGGAACGTTTTAAATTAATGTGTTTCATATCGTTGATGTACGAGACTTTATAATTATACTGGACATACAAGTTTCCGATATTTCTATTGTATTAAGCCTGTCATGAGAGAACTCAAATACACAGTGCCTATCATGATTGCTACTATCTATAGAGATCGTAATTTGAACAGCAAATCCATTATGATGGTCTTGAGGGTTATTGAGCTTAGTTTGGCATCCAGTTCATAATCAAACAGATATGTTGCTGCTTTCCAACTATCTGACATATCTGACATATCTGACATATGAGCAGAAGTAGTCTCTAATTACATAAGATGTCAGTATATGTAACAATCTGACGTATCTGACATATCTGACACCAATGTGGCACAGTCCTTAATTTCGTGCATATCCCACTTCTATCGACTATCTGACCTATCTGATGTAGAATTCGGATTGTAGTGAACTATGGCAATGGAGATCACAATTAAACTCAATGATAGAAAAGCTTTAATTTATACGTCGACTTCTAACTAGGATTAAATTTTGGAACGACCCTGATGGTGGATCAGGTGGTGGGGGAATCAGCGTCTTTACTCAACGGCCAGATTATCAACAAAATCTGGTGTTGCCTCCTTCAGTTAATGGGATAAACTTTGATGGACGAGGGCTTCCAGATGTGTCAGGCGATGCGTCACCTCTTACAGGCTACCTAGTCAGAGTAGACGGACGAGACTTTCCAATAGGGGGAACCAGTGCAGTAGCTCCATTATGGGCTGGTTTGATAGCGTTAATCAATCAAGCAATAGGAACTAGAGCAGGCTTTCTAAATTCGCTGCTTTACACACGCATTGGTCCAAATGGAATACTTCGTGACATAACCAATGGAAATAACGGTCTAAACAACGTCAAAGTGATGGGCAGTAATCAATTGGTGGATATAGCAGGATATTCAGCAGGGACTGGTTGGGATGCATCTACAGGTTGGGGTTCTCCCGATGGTAAAAAAATCATGACCAGTCTGATATGAATTTGTTAGGCACAAACACTACACCATAGATTGGTCTTGACTAGTTCAAGATCATATTTTTATTTTTATACGTTATATACTCACAATCATCTTATTCATATCACTTTATTAAATAATCATTAGCACTTCAATACTTTCCATTCTTCTCACATAATAAGATGTGAAGTGCTAGAACTAAATTTCAAAATACTAAGGGTATATTTTGCTTTCAGCACTATCCCCTTCCATTTTAGAGACTCTGACATAGGTGTCATAGGATACCAACTTCAATTCGCCCCTACTGACCATTTCCTCTAACTTACACTTGGCATGATCGGGGCATGAACAAGTCCATCTAAATCTGGCTGCAGTAACGATATAATGTTGTTCCCAGATGTCGATTTTACTATATAATCTGAGTCATCAATTTTGTTATGACGCCACTTGTTTCGGCTATCATTCTATCTAGCTCTTCACTGTGAACAAGTTGTCTAGGCATCTTTAGGCACCACGAGCCTCATGATATACAGTATACATAATTATATTACCATCATATAATATCAGTCTATATTAGGTGATAATATTTATAACCTGCCATTTCTCATATCGTATTACAACTTTATGTGCGGGATAATTGTTCCGGATGGGTTAAAAACCCGATGTAATTAACGTATTGGGTGTTAGCTGCTACTGTATATAGATATCAACTTGCAAGATCAATGCTGAATTCCAAGTCTAGAATTTAACTCCATTAATCAAGTTACTTAATGCCTCTATACAGTAAATAGAAGACGAGAGAAATAAAGAAAAACCATTCCCATATAATACATTTTTAAATCATTCTATGAGCACGATAGTCATAGAAGGCTAGAGCATTTTGCATTCCGATTAGGAAATCGAATTAAGCAAAACCTAAACGAAAATCTTAAATGTATCAAGAACATTCAGCTGCCATTGGTTATAAGGAGAATTGCCATCAATCCTTCCCCTGATGAAGTAGAGACGAGAACACTAGTAGGAAGGCAGACTGCGAAAGTATCAAGTTATTATAGAGATATTCAGGAGTAGAAAATCTTATTTGTCAAGACAACTTCGAGAACGTAAGAACATATCAAAGGTAACAGATGATGAAAGACAAGCGTTACTTAGGGCATTTATCGTTCTAAACACAAACCCTACTTTTCGCTTCCCCGGAAGTAAAGATGATACACCGTTTGTAGGAGGCGTTAGCTTTTGGTTTAAGCAAGATGAAATTCACCAGGCAACACATGTCCACGGTGGACCTGCATTTCTTACTTGGCATAGAGAGCTTTTGAACAGGTTTGAAAGACTGCTCGTAAAAGCCGACCCAACCGTTTCTCTTCATTATTGGGATTGGAATGAGGATCTTGAAAACACTTTAGATCTTGAGGGAAAACCGTTAGATCTTTTCAAAAACCTTATGGGCAATGCAAGGGGGTCGGTAGGAGAACCTTGGCTTTCTGCTGGCTTCTACGATCCATATCCAGCTGAGAATTATCGTGGCCTAGAAGCCTTCGATGAGGAACATGGTAACCCAGCGGATGTCCCAATTGCATTGACAAGACAAAAAAAGTATGGGACATTGGAAGAATATATGAAAAAAGAATTTCGTCCATTTTATAGCGAAAAGGATATTATCGAATCTGAAACTTTTAGTGAAATGAGACGTAAACTTGAACAAGTACATAATGGAGCGCATAACTATATTGGAGGCACCATTGGTGATCCACATACCGCGTTTAGAGACCCTTTTGTATTTCTTATACATTCAAATGTTGATAGGCTCTTTGCGGCATGGCAGCTTCGAAAGGGATTTGAATGGAGGTTGGAACCTGAGAAGGTCTATGGTGATGCAAAGATAAATGGTGATAGCGAGAAGGATACTGTTGCTCATGGTTCGACACCTCCGCGTGTTGTAGTTGGATTAAAAACAATGCTGTCGCCATGGTGTGGAATTGGGTATCCTTACGAGAATTATGCTAGCACTGAAGAGGGAAAAACAGAAGAGCCTGGTGTAAACGATGTCAGGCCTTGGGCGTTTCCTGAAAATTGGCATAGAGATCCAAAACTCTATCCATTTGAACAACCAAAAAATTCCGTTGACCTCTCAGTAGTCATTCCACGTCAATATGACAAGTTTCCAGTTATATCTGGAATAGAATATAATTATGACCTTGCCAGGAGATCGGAATAATATTACTTGCCTATCTTGCATTTTAGTGGTAAATTTAGAAATCAACCTCCACTATACAATAACGAACCTTCTAATCCGGAAAAACCTTTTGACGGTACCACTCCAGACGAGGTTAAAAAGAATATAACTGAGGGAGTCGAGCCGGTGGAATATTTTGAATTTACATTTAACGATGTATTCATAAGGAACGTAACATATGATGATGGATCATCACCGGAGGAAAATGAGAGAGATGCGATAATAGGTAAGAGATTAATGTTAAAGGGACTTTTGGTAGATGTTGCCCCACATCTTCTACGAAGTAGACTATTTGCAGGAGAGTTCAGGATTGTTGATCTTATGATGGGTAAATTAGAAGAAGGATTCGAATCCGATTTATTTACAACTATTCGCTTTGAAAGTCCTAATGATAAAGGTGATCTCCCTCTTCCATATTCTGCAGACTTTGAGTGTGGAATATATGATACACAAAGTTTGGCAGGGAATTTTATTTCAAGAGAAAATTCTAGATTTTTCAGGGAGAGCGATTTAGCAAACAGTAAATTCAAGATGTATTTTCATCTGAGCAAATTCTATTATTCTATGCTCGAAGGTGAAGTCCACGGGTATATAGGGCTCCACGTACCAGATTTCGATAGTAACGGAGTTAGAATTCAAGGAAGAAGACTTCTTATTGATCCTTCTGTTTCCGAAGATCTAAAGAGAGATTTTAAAATAGAAAAGTATGAGGAAGAGTCAAAAGATATGGGCCGTAATGACTTGGAAGGAACTTATGAAATAATAGTAGAAAAAAAGTTAATCGCATTAAGGTTTCTAAACTTTATTCCTTATCTAGATACAAATAACAACCCCCCATCCGGTTATACATTCTTTATTAAACTGTGGAATAATGGCAATGAAATCAAGTCCACATTTCCCTCAGAAATAAAAGTAGATGGCAAAAGTATTTCTTACTCAGGGGGAATATGTATTGTCCGATTCCCAGACGATATAGCAGACTTGAGCATGCTGGTTATGTCGATTGAGACGAAAAAGAATAATAATGAAATGAGTCAGTGTTTTATGAAAGAACCACAATATGAACTGCTGATAAGCAACGATCAGAAATATCTAATTCTGGAATCTGCAAAGAAAGAAGAACTAAAGGTCCAGGCATATCGAAATAATTTGCCGTACAAAAATAAGAACATAGATGTAAAATTAGAGACTTATACTGGCTCTCCGACAGTGGCTCGATGGACTTCAAGCTCTCCAACACCCGACAATGATTCAATACTGACTTGTTATGTACAGGCCAGCGACTTGGAACATTTCAAAGAAATTGATGAAGTAGGATCCAATGAACTAAAAAATAAAAAGACAAGCGTAAAACTATCTGGCGATCTACCATGGGACCAGTACTATGGAAACTATGTTTCTATAAGAATAAACAACAATAGCATTGTCAAATCAGATAACAAAAAGCATCCTATAATTAAATTCAATATTCCTGTACGCGTACTTCATAGCATTCGACTAGATGACGAATTAAAAAATGTGATTAATAACCTGGAAAACGAAAAAATTCAAGGAATTATGACTAAGATACTGAGTTACTACACTAGATATTATCCTTGGCTTCACACGGAATATATATATGCAGGTCTGCCACCAGAGCCGGCGAAGTTAGCTTATCGCCAGTTTCTAGACATCACAAAGTGGTTGAGTTATGTGAATAAAAACGATATTAGTAATTGGGGCTCAGTTCAAGAAAGTGTTACCAGTATAAATCACTTTCTTGATCGTCTCACGAGGAAAGATAATGATTGGAAGAAAATGCCTAGGTCTAGAGACTTTCCGTTTAATGGTGTAAAATTTCTGAATATGTATAAGCAAAGTATCCTAGATAAAGTTGTAAATGCCATTAAATCTGAGCGAGATAGAACTATCAAGTCAATAGGTGGAGGAGATGACATAGAAATTGATGCTGATGACTGGAGCCAAATACAGACTCTGCTTAAAAACCTTGAAGAGATGTCCAACCGCTTGTCCTCTGATGAAGACAAAAGGTTAGTTGCTATATTGAAATTGCAGATTTATGATGAATTGATACATAGACTAAATGTAGCAAAGACTCATACTGAGCATGTCCATATACATTGAGCAAAACCCTCCTGCTTTGTCGGTATGGTTCGAAACGGATAGGCAAAATCTATATTTACTACTGACACACAATTGAAATTTTCCGTACTATTCACACCACAAAGAACCTTTTGTACCGGGCAATTTTTCTTTATGTATATAGTCTGATCATTGAAGGTTCAGATATAGAGATGAAATCCGTAACATATGAACATCCGTTTGATAATCTTTATAATTTCGTGTGCTGCATATCGTTAATACAAGCACCATTTCTGAGATGAATATGCGGGACTTACAGGAATACGATATTATTCGATTTGATGTAGCTCGCCCGTATTAACAGAATTAAATACACAATTCACTTAGACTAATATACTACTATCTAGAGATATCAGTCTATAAATTTGACTCTATGTTATATCTATAGCGATCATTACATGACTAAGATTGTGTCCTACAGGAGATTCTGCGAGCTTCACATAAGAAATACGTACAGAAAAAATTTACTGTAGCTTAAACGATCGGATCACTCAGAGATATATCCCTTACAAATATGTGTTTCCATATAGTATATGTCACCATATAACTTGTAATGTTTACAATACCAATTAGTATTAGACTAGTAAATTTCTCCCGTATTTCGAATCGTTTCTGGGCTTGCTGAAACACAAATACGAGATTCATGCCTACTAAAAATCCTAATTACTGCAGCTGCAATGAATTTGAAAAGGCTGTAGATTACAATGATACTCGATATTATCGACCTGAGGACGCCCGGTTCAACGCAGTGAAAAAAGCAGGTTGGTATATCTATTCGATGGGTTATGAGCGGCCTGTTGCTAGTCTTGAGCCTTTCAAATACCGTCCGTGGTGTAGTAAGAAATTAGCAAAGCCCTGGAATCTGATAATCTTAGTACGAATCACATAAGACCCCGGCTCTATCCGCTTTCTATTAAATCGTTACTAGTAAGGGACTATGCCCCTGAGTAATATATCACTTATAATATCGCTAATGAAATTTATGCATCCAAATAGGAACATTACTAAACATTCTCTATTCTATTATGCACCTAGTTAATTGGTCATTATCGTCTCAGGTAGTCATGATATTATACAGCATAAATAAATTATATTACCATCCTATGATATCAGTCTACATTAGGTGATAATATTTATAACCTGTCATCCCACATATCGTATTATAACTTTATGTCCACGACTAACAATTCGGACAGATTAGAAAGTCTGATAATGTTAGATGAGTTAACTCGTTGCCTATTAACGGAATTAGTATGTTGGCTCGCATCGATAAACTGGTACTATCTATAGATATCATAAATTGAGGAATAACAGGGATATTAAGTTCATCATCGATCATGATAGTTTTACCTGTGAATCTGATCCTTTAATTTTGAGTAAGTTTGGGCAATTTTAATAGCTCTGATTTATGTGCCTCCGGATCTTCGTATTTTATATGGTGCTCTATGGATTCCAAATAAATGTTCTCTACTTTAGGATGCAATATACAGTAATAGTAATTTTGTTTGATAGCAATTATTAGGATAACATGGACTCTGGTCTAAGGTATGGTCTGGAAGCGGCTCCCATGGCTTATTGGGATCTTTATAAAAGAAGTCGGTTATCGAGCTAACTCCCATGCTGTTGAGACCTTTATTTGATAATGAAGTTTCATTTAACGGGGAACATGAATGTGCGTGTCCCTTAACTTCCCATCAAGTTTCCCCTCTGTCTCGCGTGCAATTTAAGCATGGTTTTCGTCAGAACGGGAAACCAGGGGACTCGGGAAACTTTTCTGTACTTCTAGCCCAGTAGATGATCTTGAGTTATTTTCATTTTAAGGATAGTAATTCTCGCATAAAGCATAACACTTAACTCTGCTAAATTACTATCCTTTAATGACTCTAAGCTTGAACCGTAAAGTTGCAAGATTCTAAATTAGTAAAGGATAAATTCTAATCCAATCATATGTCATTCGCTAGAGATGGTATAGATAAGCGTAACGTCATAGCTCTTGTCCATAACGAATGCACAGGATCGCTATTTCAGACATATATACTTATATACATAATAGACAAAGATGCTACAATGGTAAAACCACAAGTATTATCCCAAAAAGATGAAGAAGAAAATGGAACACCGGAAGAGCCGCAAGGAGAACATCCTCCTAAATAATAACATGTAAAGGGATTAAGAATGGTACAAAACCTACCTGAAGTAGTCGTGTATGAAGATATACAGTATGGCGGTGCTGAAAGGCGTACTAATTTAATTTGGCCAAACGTAGGCTCATTTTGGAATGACAAGATATCCTCTATAATAGTTGTTTCTGGGACATGGGAATTCTTCGAACATATTAATTATCAAGGACGAAGTTGGTCTCTTACTCCTGGATACTATTCAAATGTGCAGAATTTTGGTATTCCTAACGATATCATATCATCATATCGCGTTAAATCATGGAGCCCGTAAGACGGAATTTATAGACTAGTTGCGAACATATATTTTGTAACCGAATATGGTTCAAGTAGTATAAAAGTACAATAACATATCAAAGCAAATATGTTGTACGTTCAACTTCTTTTTTTGAATACTATATCATTCCCGAATAGCTTGTAGATTAACTGTTGATACGAATAAACGTTCATCGTGAGATTATACTATTTAGACTTAGGTACTAAAGAGTACCAATTATACAATTCTTCGTTACTAGGACGCTGTACTTACCTTAGTCATCTTTGTGTTCAGCATTTGAATAGACGACGTGTATTGGTCATCAGCTTTGAGGGTTGTACATAAGATTATCTATGCAGTTAATATTGTAGGGCCTTAGAATGGTATTTGCATTGATCTGCCGCCGGACCAAATCTAGCAATCGAAATCGAGTCGAAACTTTTAAGAAATTTGTGACTTGGTTTGGAAATATGTTATTAGCTAATAATATGCCCCACATTATGAATGGAAAAGTCGCCAAGATTCTATAGAATTCTTGTATCATTATTCGGCAAATCTCATGAAATACAATACATATAAATTATTATTATCATCATACATATAGGTCGGTCTATATTACCTAATGTATCATTTTAGAAAGTGTTTATAATCCGGCGCGCCCTATATCGGGTTGTATTGCCATTTCTGGAATAATTAAACCAGTCTTGGTTAAATAGTCAAATGTTGAACGATGTGTTGAACTTATTACAAATTAACTGACTTATAGTGACTCCCATATACTAGATGATAATATCTATAGATATCATTAATTTAGAGTCTATAGGTGTTAAGATTATTATGACTCATGACAGTTTTACCTATCAATAGGATCCACTAGTCATAAAGCGAGATTGTGCAATCTTGTTCTGATATATGTTACCTGGAATCTTGCTTTTGATATGAAGATTCATTGATTCCAGGTAGGGAGTACACTTGTTCTGAAGCGCAGAAAACCTTTAGTTTTGCATACAACGCATGGTAGTGAAAAATGTGTTTAGTTCTTAGTCTTAGGAGTCTTCTGTAGGCTTGCCTTTAATGCTACCACAAGATCCTTAGTTTCTTCCTTTTCGACTTTTTGTGGCATAGCCACAGTCATTCTGCCTTGACTTTTGACTCTATTTGTTTTTCTAGTTCTTTAGCATACGCATCTGAATATTTGCTTGGATCAAAGTGCTCACTAGACAGGTTTTCAACTAGCAATTTACCCAATGATAATTCCTTATTATCTACAGCAGTACGCTGTAGGTTAAGTTCGCTAATTTCAATTATTCCAAAGTACATGCATCCTCATACTAAAGTTCTGACAGAAGTTAATCTATTTTGATGATGTTAAACCAATCTATTAATATTATAATATGTGATGTACTAAGCAGGACCATTGATTAAAAGAACAGCAAAGATTGGAATTGCTGTATCATTGACTATCATAATTCCTGTTATCATATATTTGGTATATAACTCACATACAGCTTTGGCTGCTCCTTCCATAACTAAAGATCCAAATCTGAAAGTTGAGACTCTAGTCAATGGTTTGGATTCTCCTACCAGCATGGCATTTATTGATAATAACAATATCTTGGTATTGGAAAAGGGTGGAAATGTACGTCTAGTATCAAATGGAGTACTACAAGATAAGCCTGTTCTCGAAGTATCTACTAATACAGAAAGTGAACGTGGTTTGCTTGGAATTGCCATAATGAATGATATGAAGACAAGTGATAACACTGTCAGTAACAATAACAGCAGATTTGTATTTCTGTACTATACCGAATCAAATGGTGGAGACCTTCGAAATAGAGTTTATAGATACAATTGGAATGCACAGACTCAAACTCTTATCAACCCCACTTTGATACTAGATCTTCCAGCACTTCCAGGTCCTAATCACGACGGAGGTAAGTTGGTTATTGGTCCAGACCATTACCTTTATGCAATAATAGGAGATCTTAATCATAGAGGTAAGCTTCAGAATATTATAGATGGAACTGATCCTGATGATACTTCGGTGATATTCAGAGTGAATCCTAATGATGGTTCTGCAGCTCCAGGCAATCCATTCATAAATGATCCAAATGTTAAGATGCACAAATACTATGCATATGGAATAAGAAATAGCTTTGGAATTACGTTTGATCCCGTTACCGGTAATTTATGGCAAACAGAAAATGGGCCTGATGTATATGATGAGATTAACGTTGTAAAGCCGGCCTTTAATAGTGGATGGATCAAAGTTATGGGTCCACCATCAAGATATGCAGATGTCAACATTAATAATGAGCTAGTGAATTATCCTGGTTCTCATTATACAGGTCCTGTATTTAGTTGGAAAAATCCTGTAGCAGTTACAGATATAGAATTTATGAAATCATCAGCTCTGGGACAGAAGTACAAAAACAATATTTTTGTTGGCGACTACAATAATGGTAACCTGTATTATTTTGAACTCAACGATACTAGAACAGGAATAAAACCGGAGTCAGGATTATCTGGTTTGGTAGTAGACAATGACAATCAACTATCTGCAGTAACATTTGGTACTGGTTTTGGGGCAATTAGTGATATAAAGACTGGACCAAAAGATGGATTTCTATATGTTTTATCTATTAATGATGGAACTATCTATAAAATTGTACCGTCGTCTACCA
>DATBGR010000342.1:0-3133 GCA_036557905.1 Nitrososphaeraceae archaeon
ACCACTGCGAGATACTAATCCTGATGAGCTAGACAAAATATGGGAAGACATCATAAAATATGGCAAGGATAGAAGAGACGAGGAGAAAAAGGAAAGAAAAAATAAAGGGAGATATAGCAACTCATCCTCTTATAATGGATATAAAGGGAGTTACAATAAACAAACAATATACAAACAACTGCCAATAGCCGTTAGGCTAAGATTAGACGGAAATATCTGGGAAGTAATAAGGTATAATCCTATTAAATTCGTAGTTGGTCATACAGAATACAAACAGATTGTTTTTGCTTCGATTATTAGTATAAAACAACCAAAGAAAAGATCAAAGACAGATGGTGGAAGAGGTCGTAGGTCAAAAAATGAATTTGTACTAGGAATGAAAGAAGAGGAAGAGACTATACGCCTGTTAGAAATGGAAGATATAATAATTAATGCATTACCTGTAGAAATAATAAAGCATGAAAATCCATTAGTATTTTCAGAACAGAAGTATTCGATAAAATTCACTAGTAATATTACAAGGAATTTTACTATAGCTCATAAAACTCTTGACGAAATTGTCTCGGAATTGGATCATAAATCTTTGATATACATGAAGAAGAGCGCTAGAGAAGCTTTGGCTGTAATGGTAGGAGCTTTTTCAAACGATAATAAACTTACTGTAAATGAAGATCTTGATTACCCAGGCTTTTACTTTATTAATGGCAAGCTAACAGAGAATGATGTTATTGGATCTCTTGGGATTGATTACAAAGCAATTCCATATAAAGAGGATATACTTGAATGTATAAAATTCATAGAGATATTCATACAAAAGTACAAGCGCAAAGAAATAGTACCTACAATGCTCCGATTTGCAGTTGTAGCACCTTTTGGATTTGCATTAAAGCAGTATACAAACGATAGCGCTTGGATTAAACCAATATTTCCAGTTGGCAAAGGTAGAACAGGAAAAACAACATTGACCGACGCAGCATGCGCACTCTACTATGAGTGGCGAAGTGCGAAAGGAAGAACAACATTTGCATCAGCAAATACAGAATCAAGGCTTGGAAATATAGTAAGTAGCGGAACCTTTCCTATTTGCATAAACGAAATGGGATTACTTGACGACATACACTATAGAAACATTGTAGAAATGTTGAAAAACTGTATTACTACGCTAGAGGCACGGGGGAAAAATCAAAGTAAAAACCCATCATCATACGGAAAGATACCTGCAACTAGAACACTTATGTTTACAGGTAATTATTCTCTGCCACGAGACGACGCCTTTCTATCTAGAATAACAAGAGTTGTATTTACAAGAATGGATAAACATACAAGAAAAGAAGTAGAGGAATTCAATAAATTCATGGATGACCATGCTTATAAACTAAGAATACTTGGAATCTTTGCAATCAGTTACATAATGAATAATCCTATCTGCTTGTTTAAGGAAAAGAAAAATGAATGTGATCCAGAAATAACTGCAAAAGAGATCATTACCAAGTTTTATGAGTCAGTAGATATGCAATCACCTTATTGGTTAGATTATATTGTAAGTGAGGCTAAAGATGATAGCGGGTACATTGCAGAAGGTGAGGAAGAATTTGATGATACAAGCATGCATCTGCGTTCAGTCTTGATAAAGTATTTTAACGAATTATACAACCGTTATGTCAAGAATCTGGCTTATATGACAGATTCTAATGGCAAGATAATTACAGATCAACCGTCAAATCCATCTCTTCTTAACAGAATTAAATTCTGTATCGAGAGGAATGTTACGACCTCGATATCGTTAGTAGAAGAAGATACCATTGTCATATTTTCTACAATCATGGAGGAGTTACATGAAAATGGAATAGATACAAGTCTGGTAGCATCATTTGCAGAAGTTGCGGGAATATTGGATATGGAACAAGGATTCAAGAAGCTTAACAAGAAAACAACGCGATGCATATCAGGAACTAAAGAGAAGTTCCTTGGCTTTTTTGAATACAAGATAGAAGGTTGACTGAGCAATAACGAAGCTGGATTTGCATCTGGCAAAAATAAAACCCATATACCAACACAATTCTTAAGGATCTTTGCAGCGGACTTTTGTACCAATTGTGTCAATTTAATATATATTTTTTATTTTGAGAACTTGAGGCCAATAAGATGTGTAATGCTTATTATAATCCTTAGCGTTTTCGACAGGAAATGATATATAATCTTTAATTAGAGCCAAGGTCACAGAAAATCTAGGTGAGGTTTGTGACCAAAATATGCATTATTCCTGCTCTGTTAGTCAAAAGGAGACAAATTCTTGGAGATAGAAAAAGGTCACAAATGAAATTAGTTGTACGAACATAATCTCACAGACATGATATTTGATGTTTATAGATGTTAATAGATATATCTTGTATTCGAGTTTTCAGATACTGAAATATCTCTCATGCGTCTCCACAGGATAACAAGTTTGACTAGTTCAAATATCGGTGTATCATAGTAAATCGAAAATTATGGTCTAGAATTATTCAAATTTTTGCTTTGTTACATGAATCTGATATTAGTCAACTAAATTTGAAACCATCGGTCAAGGGATTCATTATAGTCTATCGTTGAGATCACTAGTCCATTTTTAGCAAAACAGCAGCTATCAGTGTTACGTAATAAAATTTCCTTCAAATTTTAAACCTTATAATTCCCACGCTAAACATCAGACAATTACCTCCGGTGCCTCTGAGCCTCCAGACAATTTATTATTAGTATATCCCTGGAGGTTCTGACATATCGGAGATGATTTCAGATATTTGACAGGTCTAATGTCTTGTTCGATAAAATAATGTACGAATAACAAGAAAAATCCATCAGGAATCAATTTCCAAGAATTGGTAAAGTAAAAATCAAATGTTCCATTCTCACAAAATTCATTCATTTTGCGGCCGTACGTGACCCCTCCACCATTAATCATTTAGAGCATCCTCTACAGTAACCCTTACGTGCCTACCTTTGAAATATTTGAGAATCTCTTTGTGATTCTGTTGGGGCACATAAATCACAACTTTCTTTTTCCCCATTGTAGTTATCTTACCAATAAATTTGATTGTAGGCAATAGTTGGTAAACTCTTATTTAGTTCAAGAGAGTATTTAAAAGTATGCCTA
>DATBGR010000343.1:0-4437 GCA_036557905.1 Nitrososphaeraceae archaeon
AATTATTCCTATAATTGGTTGAGATCCACCGTGAGGATCAGGATTGTGATAATTTTTGCTAGTAAAGTGAACATCAGCAGTTGATACTGGCCCTTCCGGCGGAGCCGGATATTTACTTGCAGAATCGTTTAGCACAATAGATATTATTTTTCCATCTATGACTGAAATAGTTACTGGTACATTTGACCACTCGTCTAATTTTTCGTTGAGTCCTATGTTCACCGTTCCTTTTATTTTTCCACTGTTATTCATATTAAGTTGGGCTTCGGTGCCCGGATCTTGGTGGAAAGTGTTCATATAATGAGAATGATATTTCATTGCATTTGGCAAAATAGCAGTCATGTTTGCTCTAAAATCCACCACTTTTCCATTTTGTACTATGAGTTCGGCGGGTCCACTCATATGGAAGTCGTTGACTTCATGGGTAATTGTTCCCTTTATCGAGAAATTTGTACTATTTGATTGCGGTACAGTGTTTTGGCCATATACGATGTTATAACTAAGCCCTGTAGTTGCTCCTATCAATACAGCGGTCATGCTGAGGATGATTGGTAACTTGATCTTCATCTTCATTATCAATCAAGTATAACATTTGAGAAGTCATAAGGCTTTTGACCTCATCCTTATTACAAATCCAAATTGTAGGTGATTTCTCAACTCTGTGTATTATTACTAATTTGATTATTAATTTCTTTGATTAGGTAACCCTTACCATTTTATACTTAATCGCCCAGTTAGTGGGCTTTATGAATATCTACAGATAGCCTTTGTAAGAACAGAGCAAATGCGAATATGCCCCACATCTATTCAAAATTAACTAGAGACAGATATCAACAAATTGATGCTAAGGAACATCATGAGTGGTGCAAGATAGCTTGCGATAGCGTTCATAGGTAAGATTCATGTTCATGATATTGCATAGCAAGCCTTTGCGAAACTCTTAACCGGGCACCATAAACAATGTCAATAGTACTGCCTCTAATTGTTATTAAGTAATTTATCTAGTTTCACTCCTATTGATTTTGTAAAAATTTTATACCAAAAGATGACCTATCATTCTAACACTTTTGAGACTATTCAACACATCTGATCGCCAGGTTCGATAATCCCACTTGATCACCTAGTTCAATGAAACTCATGCATTGGAGGTGATTCAATTCTATGTTGAAACTGAATTAAATCTGAGCCTGCTCCCAGTATAACGGCTATGCTAAAGAACATAACACTAGCAATAGGAAAATTGCCTTTATCAACACCATGAAAGCCAACAGGTTGTAGTAGAAGGCAATCCAATCATAAGGACTGTTAGTTTTGCCATTTTGATCCCATAGGAATTAGTGATGAAGGTACATTTTTTCGATTCCCCGTATAGGCCTATCAATTATAACCGTATGATTAGGAAGGCAAGAAACATCTCTAATTACAGGGAAGAATAGAAGCATAAATAAGGTAGGTATGAAATTCCATAATATATCCAGCGCTGTTAAATCCGATCACTTCCGAAAAGATCGCCTAATTCATCTAAACTATCGGTATAATCGAACTAAACACCGTAGATTATTTCAATGACTATGATTATTGGTAGCATCTTTGCAGCTCAAGTGTGATCGTTAAGAAATATCCAACAACACAGTCGTTGTAAAAATAAACTTTTGCTTTCAACAATTTTCTTTCTTATTGAAAGTTGTTGTTTTATCAAACGATATTTTTTCAGTAGATCATTTCGTATATATTTTTCGCAAAACTAATGGTAGACTAGCTATGAAAATAATATATTCCTCACGTGGATCCTTGCACAATACAAAATATGGAACTATGGGAAAAGGAAAAGTAAGGTTATCTGAGTATTTTCTCAATAGAAATATGTAATAATAACTGGAATGATTACTATACACATAATGAGTGATCTAGTCTGCTGTCAGATCATTCCTCCTGATTTATTGTACCAAATTATAAAAGAAGGAACTTCTGAACAAAAAGATAAATTTATACATACATTAGAACTGTCTGAGATTCTTCGTACGCAGAGAAGCATCATTGCTGGAATGCGCGGCGGTGGCAATATTCTAAAGGTAGCAGGACACCTTCAGAAGCGGCGAATTGTTTATGATGCAAACCATGCAGATGATATATTCTCCCTTCCAGGAGAGCCAAAGCGATATGAAGAAGATCTTAAAGAAACAGGTGACAACGACGTGGACAGCTGCTTCAATAATACAGGTATTGTGTACGATTTCTACAAGGAAGTTTTTATGAGAAATTCAATAGACGACAATGGAATGGAAATGAATTCCTCGGTCCATTTTGGAGTAGATTTTGACAATGCAGTCTGGACTGGTAGCCAAATGGTATATGGAGATGGTAGCGATTTATTATTCAAAAAAGGCTCTGTTGCTAGTAATTTAACTGTGACAGCACATGAACTAACACACGGGGTTACTGATCATGAAGCCAACCTTGTTTACAGAGGTCAGCCGGGAGCATTGAATGAGCATATGTCTGATGTGTTTGCTGCAATGTGTGATCAATGGGTCAGCAAACACACAGTCGATGAATCTTCATGGCTAATTGGCAAAGACATGTTAATCGAAGGTCAAGCCCTACGATCCCTAAAGGATCCGGGTACTGCATATCCTTCTGATAAACAAATAGACCATATACGAGATTATCATACGGGAATGCTTATACATTATAGTTCTGGAATACCGAATAAGGCGTTTTACCTCATATGTAAGGAGATAGGAATTAATAGTTATTCTTGGCAAAAAGCTGGCAAGATATGGTATACCACGTTAATAGATAAACTAAGAGAATATTCAAAGTTCCAAGATGCTGCAGATTCCACATTTGATGTTGCAGGATCTCTTTATGGAAAGGATAGTAAAGAACAAGCTGCCGTGTATAAAGGATGGGAAGGTGTAGGCATTACGCCTAGAGAAAGCTCCGATATGACAGCTAATCTCGTTGGAGGAAAAAGAATGAGGAGACATCAGATCTTATGAAGATTCTATATGACAAATGAAAATATACTTTGAGCAATGTGGCGGAATACTGGGATTAGATAAAAAAATCTTAATCGATACTGAATATCTTAATGCTGATGAATTGTTCAAGTTGGAGCAATTAGTAGATGATGCAAAATTCTTTGAGTTAATCACAGATTCATTAGAACAACCACAACGAGGTGCAGATTATTTTGAATACAAGATCACAATTAAAACAAGAGAAAGAGAGCATCATATCAAAACTACAGACATTACCATGCCACCAAACATTGGCCCGTTGATTAGATATCTGAGACAAAAGGCCCTTTCACAGAATAGGTGAACAAGTATAAAAATAAGTTTCAAAACCTTCGTCCTCCCGTCCCAAATTGTTTTTTTATTGGTATGTGAAAACATAATGCCTTTACGAATATAGTTGGTTTGAATTATGACAATTTAATGTGGATATTAAGGAATAGTCAAGAACAAAAGCTAAAATACATGAACTAGATATTAATAATATGTGATTTTGTCGTATCCTGCGTTAGATTGTTCTGTTTGCACTTGTTGCATCAATTCTTGGTCTAATATACTGATTAAACATTCTGAAATAAACATCTCTCTAAATAGTTATTATGGTAACTAAAAAGTGGAGCTACTTACTCAGCTTCATTGTGGATAATACTAAATCTAACAGAAGCAAAGTCTTTACAGAATGTATTGAAATATCCTATATACGATCGATAAAAACTCGGGGCAAATAATTACAAATGAATTTCGCTTAACACTACTTATCTTGATACTCTTTGTTGTAGTAGTCTTTATATCCCAATTTGAAATTCCGGTTCATGCTACTTCACCAGTTTTTACTCGCCATTATGTGAAGGATGGTGTATTTGATTGGATAGATGTTAATAAGCATAAAAATAGTTTACAGGGCGAACCGGCAACAGATATTGTAGGTGTAAGTTACTTTAGCGATGGACAAACCTTAAATGCCACGATTTGGCTTATGTCTCCATTTATTAGGCAACCTTTTCAATATAATGTTTTGAATTACGGTGTTATGGTTGACTCCGATTATGATAAGACCACGGGAGTCGGTGGTGTTGATTACCAACTTGAAATTAGCTGGATAAACAAGACTAAAACTTGGGATAGAACGCTTACGGAGTGGTCAACCTCTGGACATGACAAACTTCTGGACGAAAAGCGAAACTACACAGGATTCTTCCAGGATGGGTCTTATTACGTCTCATTACCACTAGATTTATCGTCAATTCTATTTCCTAATAAATATAGGATTGCCTTTTATGGGGAGTCAGAAAAGAACGGCATTATAACAACTGATTTTAGTAACTGGATAAATATTCCACCGCCCAAACTTGATATCACAACATCGCCTAATCCTATTATTCTAAAACAAGGAGATCAAAAAACCATCGAAGTCCGA
>DATBGR010000344.1:0-3478 GCA_036557905.1 Nitrososphaeraceae archaeon
CCACCGCTGCAGTAAGTAACAATTTTCTTTCTCTTAAGGTCATCTAAATCACCATGTCTTGCCTTTCTTATAAGCAGTCCAAGTGGAATATTCATAGCTCCTTCTATCATACCTTCTTCTAATTCATCGGCTTCACGCACATCTACATACGTATATTCATCTTGTCTTTCTCGGAGTTCTTTTGAGGTTACTGTGTTTACCATTTGAGGATATGCCAGGACCAGTTAGGGATATATTTGTGATCAATTGTCCAGTATTCCTATCAGCTGTACCAACAGGGATACCAGGATAAAGTATATTGCTGCTATGACGAGAATTTTTAGGTTTATTGAACCCATATTTTTTCACAGACCTTTATACGCGTATTAATGGCAGGATAGATCTTCCTACAGAAAGCCGGTAGAGGTGCTATTTTGCACTAACTGACTGATTAGATTAATGTAAGAATTAGATTAGAGCTAAAAACATAACGACTAACAGAAACTACACTCTGAGGTTTAGAGCATGATTAGCAGCAGATTATAAAGAGGCAGAGGTACATATCTCTAAACACTTTGGTCTATACCTCACTTCTAATATTAACAGTAGCTGTCTTAATATGTTTACTATTTTCAAATCAATTTTATTACTACGTATTTTCACAAACAGACAGATTATATAATTATACTCCGGTTTTGATAAAAATATACATTGATAAAGCAATTCAATCGTATGAAAATAATTCTATAAATAAGGCCATTTGGCATTTACAAGCAGCTCATCATCTGTTATTAGTGTCAGCTAATAGTACCAAGACTACTATATCTAATAGTACTAATATTCAAACGATATTGCTACTCATAGTACATACGATTAATATCAGAGAATAATACAAATGCCGAAACCAAGAATGATTCAATCATGTACCTAAATGCATTAGAGGAACAGCTAGGCCCGGCTGTTACCACTTCATTTACTAGGAACGTTATGACAGGTACGGTCAGTAATACATTTTCTAAAAAACCATTTCTAGAATTTGAAAATGAACCATACGGACTTAAAATCCAATATCCATATAATTGGATTATCAGAATTAACTATAATTACTCCATGCCAACCACATCTAGTTATACCCATCCGCAAATTATTGGTTCTTTTTATCTACCTAACTCAACAGAGGGACTTCCATTCTTCTATACAGGAGTAAATACTAATTTATCAAAGGAATTTAAGCAGTTTCCTTTTACTTTAGAACAATACCTACACAAATCAATGCAAGCAAAGAAAAATTCCTCAGCCTTTCCTGATTTTAACCTGATTGAGGCTTCAGCTTCGAATAATAATACTCTCGCGGGATTTCCAGCCTATGAAATTATTTGGACTTACAAACATCCAACATATGGAATGAGAAAACTTGTGGAATTTGGTACTGTGGTAAATGGAAGCAAAGGATACTTCGTAGATTACGCCGCCTCTGCCGACAAATTTTCAAAGTACTTGCCCGTAGCCCGAGCTATGAAAAACTCATTTAAAATATCGATAACTAAAGACATGCTACAATAATCTTGAAGTCATGCCAACAGGCCAAGCCAAGTCAACAATAAATAGAGCGGAAGCATGTTCTTGCTAGAATAAAAAAAGATTCCAAAATAAATCGGCATTCTTACCCTACCTTCTAAACTGTCCTTCCATTACAATTTCTTCTAAAGGTTTTCTATCGCTAGGATATTCTCTTTCCTGAAGCTGTTCTGACAGATAGTCCTTTGGTCCTTTTTTCACAATCGCAATCATTGCCATATCAAAGCTATCAGGAATTTCTAAATCAATTCTTGCTTTTACATAATCAATCCTGCCATTCCATGTGATATTAATCCTCTCAAACGAGTGACAAACATCTTGATACGAAAGTTTATTTGAATTTCTTAATACTATCGTATGATATCCTTAACAATTCAACTATATCTGGACGATATGTATCCAAAATAAAGGCAGGAAGGTATTGCTGTGTTTACCATGATCAACCTCTAGTTGTTGTAGTCGATAAAAATGTATTCATTATCTTACCGACTTCAACCGGTATATTGATTCACTATTGCATGACCAGCATTTTTGATCTGTACAAACCAGGCTCCTGGGATCTTTTCTGCAATCTTTAAAGAATTAACATGCGGCTGGTAGAAATTAACATCAGTTCCTGTTATGACCAACGTTGGCTTGTCTAATTTCGCAAGCACTCCACAAACACCACTCCAGGTTGGATTGTCCTCCCAATACTTTCCTGCGATATTCTGATCATTCGCTACCTTAGGGGGAAGTCATGTCCCTTGCGAACATGACAGAGGACACAGGATTATAGCTAATAGCTATCTAGAAGTTCCAGGATATAATGGAGTCTATGTTCTTGGTGATTGCGCTTCTATCACAGATCCTCATACTGGAAGACCTTATCACGCGGCAGCTCAATCAGCAGTCGAGGAAGGTAAAGTAGCTGCAAAGAATATTTAGTAGCAATTAAGGAGAAGGAACACAAGAAGCTAAAATTCGATTATAAAACAAGAGATATGATGGCAGAGATTGGAAAAAGAACTGGTTTGGCTATACTTTATGGTAGGATCAGGTTACACGGATTTGCTGCATGGTGGCTTTCGCGTATGTATTATCTGTCTATTCTTCCAACAGTGAAGAAGAAGTTAACAGTTATGGTTGATTGGACAATAGATTTTCTCTTCAAAGCAGATGTAGCCATGATTAAAAGAACCGATCTGACTATCGACTATTGACGAAGAAACTATATCAAAGGATCGTCAGGAGGTCGAATCGTGTAGCCAACATCAGGTAGATCGAGTCTTTCTGAATGGTTCATATTGCTTCTTGGTCGTGTATTTTGCGAGTCTGTAGGAATGTTCATTTAGGATAATCATTACGTCTATGATCCAGAGAAAATTGAACTCGTGGATGATGAATTTAGAGTCTTCCTATTTGTAGCACTTACCATATGTAACTCCTGTTTATATGATAATTCTTTCATCATTTGTCACAATAAATTGCTGCAATTCCCAGCAACTTATGAACTCCAATGCTAGGTGGGTATATCAGCCTTCAGGAGTTTTCTCGCTTGTTTATACAGACGTGTTAAACCTTGTTGCCTTACTTCCTGATGAAGGAGGATGCGTTAGTCTACGACTGAAGTATCCTCTGCAGAAAAGCTCTTGCATTTGGCTGCCGCACAATCTTCATATTCTTTCTTTTCTTGAAACAAGGTCCTATTTTCGTTCCGAAATGACATTTTCCTTAGTATGTCTAGTACATCCAAGGGGTTTAACAAACCCCGAGGACGGAAATACAGATACAGAACATTCTCTAATATGATGAATCAATTAAAAGCCTTTTAGTACTATTTTTAGTGACGATTTTTATCAAGCATACTTGTACATTAATTAATACTATTATCGTTCTATAACTGCAAGATAATTTTGTGATGGAGACCATGCAAACCCTA